>NZ_WWCX01000041.1:0-57953 GCF_009857655.1 Duganella vulcania | reverse complement strand
GCGTCCAAGGTGTCCAGTTTGGCCTGGAACAGGTGTCCAGTTTGGTCTGGAACGGGTGTCCAGTTTGCGCTGGAACGACTGTCCAGTTTGCGGCGGAACAGGTGTCCAGTTTGCGTGGAATACGCAAGTAGTCTCCAGACTCATCATGTCGCTTGACGCCAGATCACCCCGGCCCCAGTGTGCAGCGATAGGATGCCGATGCATAAATTGCAGTACGGCGTCCGATGCTTCTCTGAGTTTGCGCTCGTCAGCGACGCGCTTCATCATTTTGCGCACATCAGCCGAAGCCAATTCCGGGATCATCCGAGCGATGTCGGCGGCCGAAAGTGATGTGCCATGCGCCAGGACAGCTGCGTAGATAAGTAAAAGCTCGCTGCGCGAGCGGGGTTCGCGCCCAAGGAGCAGCCAGGAAAAGCGAACCTGACTGTCGATCTGCAGAATAATCTCCGGTAGTTGGCCAAGAGGTCTGGCGTCGAACAAGCCCCTGCGCAGCACGTCGAGATGCTTCTCTTCCTTAGTGGCGACAATAGGCGTTGTGTGCACACCGGCAGCATCAATACGTATATCGCCAAGTAAACAGGCCTTGCGCAATTGATCCAATCCAAGGTCGAGCTGCTCAATCTTCGGAGCAAGAAATTCCTTAGCGGTCATGGGGGTTCCCATCGCGCCACAGTAGATTTTGCGCTTCGCCTCCCATTCTTCTTTCGGTATAAGCAGCGTCGCTCGGCTACGGTGGGAGAAGCTGTGATTAACAAACACCGAGCCGTTACGCAAAGCCATTCGTAAGGCAAAGAGAATTGCCCACTCAAAGGCATAAAGGGCATTGACACGATCTTCACCGGCGATCAACTCACGCCAGGCCCGGCCAAGCTTGATGTCGACTGTTTCTGGCAATTCGTTTTTGCCGGGACTGCTGTAGATCTTTCTGAGTAGGTCGATACCATCGATCACCGGGTGTTGCGATTCCGACTCGAACGGCAATTGCACCAGCTTGGCCAGCATCGCACGCGCCTGTGCTCCTTTCGCCATCAATTGGAGCCGGATTAAGCTGCTGCGGCTTGGCGGCTTGCGTTCCCGAACATCCTTGACTAACTCCGTAATCTTCCCCATAGCATCCGAAGGTTGCAGCGATTTGTCTTCAACGCAAGCGGCGACCGCATCCACGAACTCATTTAAAAGCTTTCGGTCATCGGGTCTGCCCGCATCAACCTGACGAGCGGCGTCATTCCTTAGATCCTTGAGCCAGCGTCGAAACATCTCCAGTAGCTGGTCAGTGGTGGTACATAATGAATACCGCATGAAACATGCCGTCTCCAGCCGACGGCCGCGAGCCTTAATGCGCTTACTGATCGATGGCGGGCGATTCGCGCATCGCCGCGCATAGTAACGTACCAGCGCTTCGTTCAGGCGGTCGGGCCAAGGCCTCACAACCTTCAAGTCGGCGAGGCGATCGAGCTTCGCGAAGAGTTCTTTCATCTGTATCGTCGAATGGCGCAAGGGAACAGCCCACAGCCAGTGCTGTAGGCTAGCATGCTCATCGTCTGGCTTGGGCAATTCCTTCGCCCAATGATCGATTAGGTTGGGGCCCAGATCATCGATCAGAGTCGCCTCCAAGCCTTCCTCATGGCCGTTGACAGCCGAGACGATCAGGCGCTTCAGTTCACGGTCGTGGGGAATTAAGATCGCATGCTCGTAGAGCCACTTCTTCACCTGGACCAGCAAACTTGATGTGTCAGGCCGCCCGGTGAGGAACTCTTTGATCCAGCGCACGACATACCGACGCTGGTTTTCTCGCATTTCCTCAAAACCTAACGTTTGGTAGGCTAACTGTTGATGGTCAATTAGTGTTCGAGGACGTTCGTCGTACAGAGCGCGGAGGGTGGATATGTCTGGCGCATCCACGCCAAGATGTGTTCCGAGGTGGTTCCAAAGTTGCCTCGGAATTTGCTTGTAGGCGTCGAGAGCACGGCCCGACATACGCAGGAACCCAATATGCAGTGCCATCGCAAGCCGGTATAGACCCTGCCGGCGCCCATCGATGACCTGACGTTCTTTCTTCGAAAATGTAAAAAAAGTATTGAGTTCGAAATCATTGAGTTCTGGAGGGATAGATCTGATGCCGAGGTAGGGGGAGTGCCAGTGATCCATCATGCTCCTTGCTGAAAGAACAATCTTTGGCAATAATAACCGCGAAAATAGACAATCAGCAACTCATTGTTTTTAATAGATTTTTCCGGATCAGCTTCAAACGGCGCCCGTGGTTAAAGGATGTTGGTACCGTCGGTTACTGCACGAAAAGCAAACCTACCCCAAGGAGGGCACCCGGGATCGAGAGGCATCCTGGCGATCTGCGTGCCTTGCGCCTTCAGACCTCATAGTGGGTCTGAATTGGTTTCCGCATGAGTGCCCAGCCCGTATTGTTACAACCGAGTTCGAGAATATCAAAGCCTTTGAGCTCGCGACCAGTAGTGCCGACGTAATACTCTGTACCAAGCGTGGAAGAGGGTGCGGAAACCACCTGCATCACATTTCCGTATCGCGCGTATTCACCAGTGAACGTGGCATGGTGATGGCCGTGTAGCATGACCGTACTCTGAGTCTGCAGTATGGCGGGAAGAACATTACGCGCGTCCGCCATCGTCATTCCAGCCAACTGCAGAGAGTATCTGGCATATATCCGCAGTCGATAGGTGTTCGAACCACTAATAGGCTTCTGTCGCTTGAGTTTCTTCTCGGGTAAGCCAATCTTGTGGTGCATGACATGGAGAAGGTTCTCTCCGGTCAATCGCAAGTGAACATTAATTGCCTGGAAATTTTTCAGCTGTCTTTTGCCAATATTACCGAAAGAGTTATTGAATGCCAGCGAGGACGAGCGGACTGTATTTCAAACGATGAAAGTAAGCGCCTGATCTTCTGAGACTGTCACCACCAAAGGAAACAAATCGTTGGCAAACTGCAGTGCCTTCCTCAAGTTTGGCTTGCAATTCAAAACACGCTCCCATGCATCGGTGAGTGGAACGAGTTTGCCGTCTTGCCAGACCTGAGCGCGGTCTCCCATCATCACGATCGCCGTCTTCATAAATGCCTCCATCCGAGTCCAGCGTCCCTCCGCGCCTGACTTATCCCTGACGAGCAGAATGCTTAATGCCCCATAACCCACTATATTCAAATCGTGGTTGCCCGGTGCCATGACAATACGATCCTTATAGGCGCCGAAGCTCGATTCGAAGGTCTGCCATGCGCCGGGACGGCCGGTGTCAGTGATATCGCCGGAAAATACGATCGCGGCGAGTGGTTGTTCCTTATCTTTGGCAGCCAGTGTATTGCTGCACTTCTGCAGAATATCGTCCTCCCACGGCTCGTCTTCCGTCAGTCGCGTTCCACACGGAATATGCAAATCGGACAAATGCGCGACGTAGATGCGATTGCCAGCTTGCTGTGGCTTCAACGACGACAGAAGAAGGGTCGAGCGCTTTAAAGGGTTTTGCCGTAGGCGTGAAACGCGGGGATCGTAATAGCGGAACATCAGCGTCTGGCCCTGCTCGGTTTTGACGCGCAAGAATTTTTTCAGATGCAGACGTTGCTGCTCCAGGGTGATCCCGGCCGCTGTTATGGTCAAGATGCCCCAGGACTTCCCCCATCCACGACGTAGCAGTTCGAATGTCGCCGGGGATGCGGTGCGCAGGTGCACCAGGCGGGGTGCCGCTGCTTGCAGCCGTGGATGAAGCTGCCCGGAAAAGAGAGGGGATTGATCCAGGCTGCTGGCGGAGACCAGGCTGGCTATATCTGGGCGGCAGTGGTGGCCGCGAATTCGGGCGTCACGGACTCTGTGGCCGGTGCGGTCGCATCGGGTTCATCCGCCGCAGGGGGCGCTTCTGGCGCGGCCACCGGTGTGGCGATCTGCAACGAAGGGTCGGTCAATAACGGCAGGGCAGCGATGGCGGCAACCCCCGCGCCAGGCGACGATGTCGCCATCAGGCGTCCCGGACCACCGACGCGCCTGTTTTCGTCCACTACCAACACAGCACCAGCCACCACGCGTGAAGCCAATCCGCGCAACCATCCATCCGTGCCTGCGTGTGCGCCGACCAGTGACGCGCCGGAGCGCTGCAGGATCGATTTGAGTTCGGCGCGGGCATCCGGTTCGGCCGACCAGTATCGCAAGTAATTAAAGGCGTCGTCGATCGACGTAAAGCGACGCTGACTTTCCAGCGCGCGTGCTTGCCCCGCGCCATCCAGCAGCAGGGCGCTTTGACCGATCCAGCCACCGGAATCGTAGAACGATACGCGCTTCGGATGGCGCCAGAGACTGGCTAGTGGATGCAACATGGGGGAAGTTCCCATGCCGTGACGATACAAGGCGCACTATTCGTCATTGTCTGCGGGGGGAGCTGTGCTCGTCGTCGTGGCTTTCTTTTTCATCTGACTACGCGTCGATGGCTTTCGACTCGCAGCGATAGAACTTGCCCCCTTTTGTCGGCGGTTCGGACGATACTCGTCTACGTCATCGTCATCGTCATCGTCGCTTTCCTCTTTTTCGCCCCTACACACGCAAGGACGTTCTTTGCAGCCGTCTCTGAGCTCTTGCTGATGTTCGGCGCATCCGCGCTTATTGCACCCCTCACTCCCCCCGATGAGAGGGGAGCCAGGTTCTTCGCAACCGTCCACCCAACAAGGTTGCACGTTATCCGGTGCGGAGTACCCTGAAAATTCACTGAACGGCAACGTATAGCTTGGTGAGCCCGGCCTCGTCACAGACGGAACAGTTCGATTCCAGCCAGGAGGCTGATCGACAACCTCATTCGTGCCTATCTTGAAGTGGCACCATTTATTAGCGCCGTCTGTACCGATATGACCCACTGAGTAGTGAGTAGAATCCACAAAGATTTCTATGTTTCCCAAGTGAGTCGGGTTGCCCGCAACATGTGCTGAGAACTTTTGTAAAGAGCCGGTGCCGACAACAGCGCTTGAATTCGAGGATGAGCTGGCGGCGCTCGCCCCGTGGCTACTCGATGTTGCAGGCCGCTCGCTCTCTTTCTTTAGTATTTCCGCCGCAGCAATGGCGCCTTCCAAGAGCTTGGTTGCTTTGACATCTGCACCGCTCTTCCCGCTCCCCTCTGTGATGGATGCAAGCGAACGTGTCAGCAACTTTATGTACTTTCCATACTGTGCGGTGTCCAAATAGCGTTTGGCCTTTTTGCGGTTAACGTAAGCCGCCAGCTTGTCCAGATGCGTCTTAGCCAGCACAATCTCTGTTGCCAGGTAGGCCGTATTCACTTGCGGGCGGTTGTACGCGCAATTGGTGAGGAAGACGCGTTTCACATGGGGTGAATCCCGCAAATTTTCCAATACCTCATGGTGGGGATGGCGATACTTGTGCTTGGCCGCAGAAATGATGGCAACCGCTGGCCGCAGGCGCTTCAGCAAAGTGTTCTTGGTGCTGTGCTTGCTGCCATGATGGCCGCACTTGAATGCGGCACAATTTTCCGGTGCGTACGTGTGTTCATTGTCGGCGCCCTGGTCGCCTGCCGTGAAATAGCGAAAAGCTCCATAGGTGAGTGTCATCATGACGCCGGCATTATTCTCCGAATCGTCGGAATTGCCAATGGATCGGGCCTCCGATCGATAGAGGCACTCAAACTTGAAGGAGCCACGATTCTTGAACTCGCCAGCAGTGTACTTCTTTTTGCCGCTGGCCTTGGGAGCACCCGGCGCCGCCTCTTCCTTGTTGCCGGCAGCCGTTCTAAACTTGCTGAAGATCTGATCCTCCAGAAGATAGCGAGGTAGGCCTCGATAATAGATTTTTCCGTCGGGCTTGAGATACTTGTGGGATTTGAGATCATCATCGCCGGCTACTGAAAGAAGCGCCGTGAGACCCTCGATATGGTCGGCATCGAAATGTGTCGAGATGACGTGATCAAGCTCATTTACATGATAGGCAGCCAGTGTGTCCTTTATGCGCATAAGGTTATTCTGCCGCCCCCCATCGATCAGCGCGGAGTAGACGACAGTGTCGCTCTCGCGGTAAATAATCAGCGTGGATTCGCCTTGGCCTACGTCGATATGGACTATGGTCAGCGAACCGTTCGCATTCACGGCCGTGGTCGTCCCCAGGGTGGCCGCTGAGCTGGCGACGATGGGCGTCGGTGGGGACTTGTCGTCGTCCTCTTCGTCCTCTTCGTCCTCTTCGTCGTCCTCGTTGCCAATCGGCGTGGGAGGGGGCTCGTCATCGTCCTCTTCGTCGTCCCCGCCGCTCGTCTTCACGACTGGGCCCTTGGTGGACGACGATGTATCCTGCTTGCGTTTCTTTAGTTCAGGCTGGTCTTTCTGCGAAGTAGTTGTTGTGTCGGTATCGTCGCCTTCATCTACGGCGTTCTCGTCGTCCACATCGGAAGATGGCTTCGAGAGTTCGCGTTTTGTGCCTTTAGTCTTTTTCGCTTTGCCTGCTCCTCCTGACGATGATGAAGACACGGCCGGCTCCTTATGTGCTGGTTAAAATAGAGGGCAGGGTTACGAGCGATGCAAGTCCAGCAGCTTGTCCAGGCTGGCCGGGTCAAGTTTGCCTGTCGCTTCCAGATCCTGCGAAAGCTGAAATCGCGCAACAGCGCTTTCCAGTTGCGCGCTTGGCTGGCCGTCGACGGCCCCATCATAGAAGCCGAGATTGGCGAGCCGTTTCTGGATGCCGGCACAGTCTGTCGCAGGATCCATGGCGCCAATCTGGAAGGTGTGCTCCCTGGCCTCTTGGCCCGTACCCAGCGTGATCGTCAAAGTTTGTGCATTGGGCATTAGCGCCACCGTCACGTAACCGTCGGCATCGGTTTCACCGGAGCTGTCAGGCGAAAGCGTATCGTCACCATAGCTCACTTGGGCAAGATAAGGAACCTGTGACCGCGCACGCCCATCCAGCAGGAACTGTATGCGCATGCTATCGGGAACCCCTTTGCGCCTAAGCGTCAGGCGCTGCCCAGTCTGCGCGGAGACCAGCTTCGTCCGACGCCCCGGGATCGCCAGCCTATCCCCCGGGAGCAAAATGTTTTTGTCCCGGCGCTGCGCCTTCAATGCCGCGTTGTCCGGCCAATCCCAAACCGTGTCCGGGAAAAATCCATAACGGTCCGCCAATTTGGAGGTGCACTCGCCTTGCAGAACCATGTGCACCAGCGGGGGAGGTTCGGTCACAGAAACAGCCTGCCATACAATGTCGCCCTGACTGGAGGCTTGCGGAGCGGGCAGGGGAGCGCTGGCGAGCACCTCCCACACCTCCTTATCGAGTTCGTATAAGCCCACTTGCTGACTCCCTTCCGGTAGTCCGTCGAAGCGGACCGTCCCGTCGTCCGCCGTCTTGTCTCTGCACGCGCGGCCCGGAGCGGCGCGCAACTCCACCGCCACCGCCGTCAAGGGTTGGTCGTCGTCGCCCAGCACGCGGACTTCGATGGCAAACCTTGGTGAAGTGCAGGATTGAACCACGCTTGTGCCGCCGTCGTTGCTGCCCGGCTGTTGCGCCGCGTGGTCGGCCGCCCGCAGCCGGCTTGCTGACGGTCCAGACATTGCAGATCCTTGCGACGCGCCGTTTAGCGAACTCATATGCTGATCCTGTCGAAGTTTGTGTGCTGTGGCCTCATTCTTTGAGGAGCCGCAGTTCAGGGTAGGCGCTTGCGCCGCCCTCGGCATGCCGCGCACGCCCCAGGCGGAAATTGCGCTCGGCGATCTCAGCCCGCCGTATGCACCGGCTCACCAAATGATGCAGACGTGATTCCGGCGTGCCAGGCTGATCTGGCCCGAGAACATTGCGCATCCATGCCGTCTCCGCGCGTGCATGGAAGTCCCATCCGTACCAAACGGCGAGGTTCAGATAACGGCGGCAGTTGCGTTCGCCCACGATGCCAAAGTTGGCGGCGTGCCGCAGCGCGGTTTCCACATGGTGGCGCAGTTCTTCCTGGTTCAAGCTCCATAGTTCGGCGTGGAATTGTGCGCGAAGATAGGCCATCAAGGCGTCCATGTACGCATCGCGCCGCGCGGCCGCAAAGCACTGTAGTTGAGATTGGCGGATTACCAGCATGGTCAGGCGTCCCTTTTAACAGCCCGGCAGCCGTTAGCGGCCTTGAGCACTCGATTGAGCACGGCCAGCATGCCGTCCGGATCGGCGTTGCGTGCTGAAGGTATCGACAAATAATGGAACGGCAAAGCGTCCTCGCCGTCCTCGCTGACACCGGCCAACCGGCGGAAGCCGGCCGCATCCAGCGCCGCCAGCGAGTACACGTTGCCGGGGAACACAGCGCTGAACAGGTGCTGAATTCCACGCCTGATTGCAACGCGCTTAAGCAGCCGAAGGGCAAGCCTGCCATAGCCGCAGTTCCGGAATTCCTTGCCTATCCAGTAATGGAACAGTGCCGCCTTGCCCTTGATTTGCAAGACGACCACGCCGACCAGGCCATGATCCGCATGGATGAGGCCGAATGCGGTCTTGCCACGGTGGGCAGTATGCGCGTCTATCCAGCGGCGCGTGTCGTCCATGTCGTGTAGGGGCGCAAGGCGAACCATGGCCAGGATATCCGGCGCGTTTTGTTGTTGAAGCAAGGCGCCTGCGTGGTGTGATCCAAGCAGCGTCAGAAAGACGTTGCCTGGTTTGGCTTGAGCATGCAACTGATCGGTTCCGAGCCGCATACCGCAGAGCTTCCGCCATTGGGCCAAGGTAGCGAGCTGACGTTCGCCGTGCGGCGAATCCGGCGAAGCAGCCAGCGCTAGCCGAAGTTGCCAATCGGCTTCCGCGTGGCGGGCCAACCGCCAATAAACGACGGCCAAGTTGTGGTGGGTTGCCGGATGTGTACCGTGCCATTGCAGCGATATGTTCAGGTAGTCCAGGGCCGACTGGCAGCAACGGGTGCTGGCGGCCAGGGTGCCGAGTGAAAAAGCCAAATCCTCACCGCAAGTATCGCGCTGAGCTTCGATCTTCTGCCATGCGCCTTGAACGGCCGCGTTCCATTGCAACTGTTTGGCCAGCGGCGCGCCGGGCAAGTGGGATTGCAGTTGAGGCAGCAGCCGCGCCAAGACCACCGCGTTCCAGTCGCAATCGTCAAGCCGCACGAGGATTTCGTCAAAGCGGAGTTTGTCGTCTGGATTAGCGATGGCGGGCGGAGCTTTCAATGCTTGTGGCCAAGAAGATTCGGGAGACTCGTGCTTGGGGGCTGCGAGTGAACGACGATCTATTATATGCAACATTTACCAGATGAACTCTCTCAAATTCCCACGGCAGATATAGTTCGCATAATTTATAGAAAGCTGAATCGGCCTTTTACTGCCTATTGGCGCACGTAGAACTAGGCTACATGCGGGCCGTAGCCCAATAGGAGGTTACGAAAAGACACGGAAAATTTTTCCGAAATGTCGGTCCAAAACGCGGTTTGCGCCGAATTCTTCGCACGTTCAATCTGGCCGTCTGCATAGACCTTGTGGCCGTCCACACCCAGTATTTCCCCCACTCGCATCGACGTCTCAATCCCCATCGACGTACGTCCATTGCGGTAGTGCGTAACGGTCTGTTGCGAAACTTCCAATTCCTTTGCTAACGCATAGTCGGACGGCAAGCCGCGTTTTGCCTTGACGGCATCCAGATATTCAGTGGTTTTCATAGCTCTCCTCAGGGCTTTAGCGGTGCAGAACAGCACCAAGACCCAAGGGTACCCAAACACTGGCTGTTAATCAATGCACTCGCGTTGGTTGTGCATCAACCGATGTTTGTTGTATATTTCGGAATGTCGGACGGGCAACACAACGCTCTCCTCCAGCAAATACGGCTCCCGCCGACCCGTCCGACCTTCTTGCTGGGGCAGAAAACACAAGCCTGGAGGGGTGTATGTCAGATACAAATATTTACAATTCAACCACAGTCGGACCGAAGTTCCCGCCGTTGAAGACCAAGACCCTGACCCTCGACCCCTGCGAAATGGCCACAATGCTCCTGTCCCTGGAGCGCCTCGAACAGAACCTGATTCCCCTGGTAGGCAACGAATTCTTCCGCGAACGCCTGGCGGAAGTCCGCACCATCCGCGCCAAGGCCTTGGCGAAATGACGGCCCTCACACTCTCCCGCCTGGCCGCCGACCAGGCAGACCGCGAACTGGTCAAGCGCCCATCCGTCGCCATCGAAGGCGAAGCCTCCCCCGTCATCATCCAGGAACTGAAGTACGCCGCTCAGCTGCTGATGCGCGCCGACGCCGCCATAGCGAAAGAGTTCGCTGTGCTGCGCGCTGGTGGCGTGGACATCGCCTGGATCATCACCCAGGCCCTTAGCGCCCAGCTGGTGACCTACGCGGTCGACCTCCAGTTGCTGGCCGTCCAGTGCGAGGAACGGGCCGCATGAGTGTCGCGCTGCATGCCGTAGAAAACGGCTCTAACAACCTTGGTATTAGTGGTAAATCGATAAACCGCCAGCAGAATCAAGAGGTTACGGGCGTATTTGCACCGGGCGAAGCGAAATTCCGTAAGTACGCGCTGACCCGCCGCGCCGGTTCGATCCTCTACAACCCGGACCTGGCCGCGCACCAACAGCACCGCACATGCTGGTGTCATCGCGGCGTTGCCAACGCCGGGGACTCCGTAGCGGTGTACCGCAACGACGACGGCAGCAACGCCCGCATGCACGGCGTGACCACCTGCAAGAGCGTCTGGACCTGCCCGACGTGCAGCGCGAAGATTTGCGCCGTGCGCCAGGCCGAACTGGCCCAGGGCATGAAGGCGTGGGTAGAGCAGGGCGGCTATGTGTTCCTGATGACGCTGACCTTTCCGCATGAGAACGGTGAAGCGCTGGCCGAAATCCTCCCCGCGTTCACCAAGGCCAAGGCCCATTTCAAGAACAGCAAGACGTACAAGCGCATCCTGGCGAAGGGCATCCGCAAGGGCTCCGTGTCCTCCCTGGAAGTGACGCGGGGCGACCGCAACGGCTGGCACCCGCACCAGCATGACCTGGTGTTCTGCACCCCGGATGCCTTTGGCGATACCCGCGAGGGCGACGGTGGCCGCCTGGCGTCGCGCCTGATCGACGAGCTCAAGGAAGCCTGGTACATGGCGCTGCGCAAGTCCGGCCTGTGCGAACAGTCGGAAATGTCGGACGTCCTGGCACATGGCCTGGACGTGCGCGGCGGCCAGTTCGCCGCCGAGTACATAGCCAAGTTCGGCAAGGACCAGAAATGGGGCCTGTCCCGCGAGGTGACGATGCACGCGGCCAAGGTTGGCACCGACAACAAGGGCGCGCACCCGTTCCAGCTGCTGGCCTGGGCGGACGAGGGCGACACCGACGCCGTGGCGCAGTTCCGCGAGTACGCGGAAGCCTTCGAAGGCAAGCGCATGCTGTCCTGGTCCCGTGGGCTGAAGAAGGAATTGACCGGCGCGGACGAGACCACCGACGAACAGGCCGCCGACCAGGTGCTGCCGGAAGAAAGCGTAGCCGGTCGTATCGATTCCGAAGCGCTGGCCGTGCTCCAGTCGCGCCGGCTGCTGCCGAACTTCCTCGCGTATGTCGCGGCCTACTGCGGCAACCCGGAGACGGCCCAGGCGGACATTGACGCCTACCTGGAGTTTGCGCGTACCCGGCCCCGTGTGGCCGGTGGCCAGGTCAAGGTCAAGATGCACTACAAAGGTTTTATGCACGTCGACAGGGAGGTAAATGGAAGAAAAGATTAAGGCGGCGCTGGCCGGGGCATTCATGTTGCCCGTGTCGGTCAAGTCGTTGCTGTTGGAAGTGGGCGCAGAGCTTGACCAGCTGCGCGCCGATGTGAACCAGGTCAAAAACCAACCACCGAAGGAGTAAGAAAAGATGCAAGTGAATGACCAAGTGCAGTTGAAGAAGGTAGCCGAGGGCGACGAAGAAAGCCTGGGCCGCGCCGGGCTCGTCGTCAAGGTCGTAGGCCGCGACGACGACCCGGAACAGGTTTGCACGGTCGATCTGGACGAGACGCCAACTCACCATTCCGGCCAGGTCGAAGTGCTGACCACGGACCTGACCTTCCTGGGCCGCTGATGGACGCGGCCAAATGCAAGCCTGGTTTGGCCGTGATTGTTCGGGCCGCCGATGAGTTCTATGCATACATCGACGGCTGGAAAGCGACCCTGGCCGACCTGTCAAGCCAGGCGGGCGGCGTCTGGATCGCTTGCCCCTCACCCAGCACGCCAGCGCAACAGATCGGCCCCGAACTGCACTTCCTTGTACCCCCTGACCAACTGGAGCTAGATGAAAAAACCCCTGAAGATTAAGATCGGGCGCCTCATGTGCCTTACCCCTGGATGCAACACGAAAGTCCCGGTACGCCGTAACGAAGCGACCGGGGCTTTGTCGTTTCCGTGCATCGAATGCGGCAACCCGGCCTATGCCAAGAACGACGGCAGCGAACACTACGCCAACACCATGGCGCGGCTGATCCCATTGGAGACGTCCCAGGACGTGCCAAAAACGGACGTCCCGGCACCTGCCAAGACGTCGCCTAAGTCAATTTTCAATCTTTGATAGGACGTGCACATGGAAGACCTCGACAACCTGGCGGCACTGGCCGCCGACGCGGACGCCACCGCGCCACCGCCGCCTGGTGCTGTAGCCGTCCAGGACGTGCCAGCCCCGCCTGGCCCCGATGAGCAAGCCCTGGACATGGTGAACGGCTTCGCGGGCATGCTGGCTGGCTACGCGCCCGACGCCGCCGCCGTATGGACGCCTGAAGCGCGCCAGGCCAGCGCTCAGGCCATTGCCCCGCTGATGGTGAAGTACAACTTCTCCCTGATGGCTATCCCGCCCGAACTGACCGCCGCCATCGTTGTAGGCCCGCTGCTGTACCGATCGGCTACGATCGTACGCGACAAGCTGCAAGCCGACCGCGCCGCCAAGGCGCAACCAGGTGCGCAACCGGCACCGCCCGCCGCCGCGCAGCCGGTGGGCTTCCAGGG
The DNA here is from genome assembly GCF_009857655.1 of Duganella vulcania. Taxonomy (NCBI): domain Bacteria; kingdom Pseudomonadati; phylum Pseudomonadota; class Betaproteobacteria; order Burkholderiales; family Oxalobacteraceae; genus Duganella; species Duganella vulcania. Next base: position 45,027 of record NZ_WWCX01000041.1, on the reverse strand, counting down.
CGTCGCCGTGGAGATGAACCCGGCGCCAGAAAACGGCCTGCCACCCGGAACCGCCGTCCACCCACAGATGGCGCTGTACAAATGATCGGCAACAACCAGGTTGCCGAAATCCACGTCGTGCTGGGATCGAGCGGCGGTGGCAAGACCACCCAGGCGCGTGGAAAGATTATGAAGAAGCGCCGCCGCCGCACCATCGTCTGGTCCCCGAAGGAACCCATCGACAACTACGCCTCCTGGTGGCCGGGCTCCGTGGTCTGCACCACCACCGCCGAGGTACTGGCAATCGTCCAGGCGGCGGGCAAGCGCGGCGAGTTCCATATCGTTTTCCGGCCAAGCCTGAACCGTTCCCAAGACGAGGCCCAGTTCAATGTGGTTTGCCGTATCGCTCTGGCCGCGCACCAGCTGCTGTTCGTCGTCGACGAGCTCCACACCGTAACGAAGCCGTCCCACTCCGTCGACGGATGGGGCAAGCTGGTGATGATGGGGCGCGGCTACGGTATCGAGATTTGGGGCATGAGCCAGCGACCGGCCAGCATGGACAAGGACTTCATGGGCAATGCCTCGACCATCCACACGCGCCGCCTGTCGTACCCGGAGGACGCGAAAACGGTAGCGCGCAGCCTCGGCGTGAAGCCCGCCGAAGTGTCGGCCCTGAGCGGCTACATGTGGATCGAGCGCAACAACCAGACGGGGGAAATCAGCCGCGGCTAAAAATATTTTTCGAAAGTGCCGAAATTTGAATACGTCCTTATGGCTACAGGCCATTGGCACGTGAGGCGACAAAGCGAACCAGAAAATTTAAGGTGTGTTCTCCAGCAGCGAGAACACACCTTTTAACTTTTTTGGAGTCGCAAAACATGAATCAATACGTCAAGAATTACGCCATCTACCTGGCGTTCGCCGTCATCACCGCCGCTGTCGTGGTGCCGCTGGCTAAACAGGTAGGCGTGCCGTTCGTGAAAGACCTGTAAGCCAAAGCGCTAACAGACCATCCCCATAAACGAACAAGAAAGCACACATGCTCCTGATCAAAAACCTCCCGTTCAACAACGTCGCCGCCACTGGCCTGGCAACTGTCTCCCTGCCTATCGGCATGAGCTACAACAAGATCATCCTGGCGCTGGGCGGCACGTCCTTCACCAAGTCGATGATCACCAATATCAAGGTCAAGCTGAACGGCAAGACCGTATGGGAAAACATCGGCTCCCGCCTGGACCTCCAGAACACCTACCGTGGCATGTCGTCCTCGGCTGGCTTCCTGGTGCTGGACTTCACCGAGCCGCGCGCCAAGATCATGGCCGAGCAGTACCTGGGCAACTACAACACCGCACAGGGCGTCTCGTCGCTGTCCGTTGAAGTGACCATTGCCGGTGCGACCGCGCCGACCCTGGACAGCTACGCCGAGCTCGGCCCGCCTGCGCCCCTGGGCATCATCGCCAAGCAGATCCTGTTCACCGGCTCGAACAACGGCGCGGGCAAGTTCCCGATCAAGTTGATCGACCTGGCGAACCGTGGCGCTGTCATCAAGCGCGCCCACTTCGCGCACACCGGCAACCTGACCCAGCTGGAAGTGAAGAAGAACGGCATCGTCATCCACGACAACATCCCGACCGTGGTGAACACGTTCTGGCAGGCCGACTACCAGAAGATCGCTCAGGCGAACATCTACACCTTCGACCCCTGCGCGGACAACAACTACGCCAACGCCATCAAGACCGCTGACATGGTGTCCCTGGAGTTCAATCCGACCTTCAGCGCCAGTGACACCGTCACTGTGGTCCTGGAGACCCTGGACACCCTGGGCAACATGTAATCGGCTGGGGCTGCCTGACCAAGCGGCCCCAACCTCAGTGAAAGGCAAAAGATGGATGAGGATATCAACCTGGAAGACAGCTGGAGCTACGACGGCGGCGGCTTATCCAGTGTCGGCCCCAACAACAACGGCACCTACAACGTGCCGTCCAGCGCGCAGACCTACAACACGCCCTGGGACGCTGCAGGTGGTGGCCTGGGCCAATACGGCAACGACGTATTCCAGGTGCTGCAACAGGGCATTGGCGTCTACTCGCAGTACAAAAAAAATCAGCAGTTCCTGGACTACCAGCGCTACGAAGCGACCCAGGGCGGCGTCTATCAGCAGGGCCGACCGAACCCGACGACGGGCGCGGTGGTGCAAGCCAGGGCGACCGGCAACCCGCTGATGCTGATCCTGTTGGTTGGCGGCGCGATCCTGCTGCTGCGCAAGTAAGGGAGGGCCAATGGACCCATCCACCCTTGCGATGCTCCAGGCGGGCAGTAGCCTGCTGAAGGGCCTGAACTCCGGTCCCGTGTCCGCGCCGCCGCCGCCCCAGCGCGCCGACGGCTACGCCATCGGCGGCCAGCTGGACGCGGCCAGCCAAAACTGGATGAGCAGCGGCGCGACCGGCGGGGCAACCGGTGGCGCGTACGGCGGCGCTTTCAGCCAGGCGAACGTTGACGGCAGCAACTGGACCGTCAGCACCGGCAAGAGCACCGCCGTCGGCGGCGGCACCAGCGGCGGCAACGGCGGCTTATCGCCAGTGCAGACCAGTAGCCAGGCTGGCGTTAATCCTGGCTCGCCGTTCTCCTTCTCGCCGCCGCTGGCGTCGAACCAAGGCGGCGGCAACAACCTGATGTTGGTGGGCTTTGCCGTGCTGGCCTACCTCGTCGTAAAGAAAGGCTAACAGCATGGGACTTTTCAGCCTCTTCGGCAGTGGTGACAGCAGCAGTAGCAGCAACGCCACCACGTCGAACAGCACCAGCAATACATCGTCGTCGGTTGACAGCCACAACACGGCTATCAACACCACGACCAACAGCAGCAGCAATTCGACCGTCAACGATACCAACACGTTGACGCAGGATCGCCGCCTGGTGGTGGACAACGGTGGTTATGGCGTGTCGGCGGATAACTCCACGATCACGACCAGCAACAGTAACAACAGCTCCAGCTTCAGCATGGACACCGGCCACAACACCACGATCACCAACACTGATTACGGTTCCGTGGCTGCCGCGATTGCGTCCAACACGTCGCTGGCCAGCCAGAGCATCGACGTGAGCAAGTACCTGACGGATGCCGGCGCACAGATGCTGAAGGCAAATATCAGCTTCGGCCAGCACGTCACCGACGGCGGCCTAAAGCTGGCAACCAAGTTGACGGAGGACGCAAACGCCGAGGCGCGCAACGCCATCCGGGAAGTGACCGCCGCCAGCAACAACGCACTGAACCAGGTGGTTGCCATTGCATCGAAGCCGCTGAACGCGCAGGACCCGCAACACGTCCTGGTGATTGTCGGCCTTGTGGTGGTGGGCGCTGTTTTGTTTTCGAAAATGAAGTAAAGGACCAGCATGAGCTTGCAGTACTACGACATCAATATCGGCCTGACCGGCACGCAGAAGATCGCGGCGCAGGGCCGTTACATCTACTACTACACCGGCACCACGCCGCTGATTGCTGGCGGCGCTACGCCAGCGGCGGCAGGCAACCAGGCGATCAAGGTGCAGGCAGGGCAGAGCGGTAACACCATCCTGTTGATGCCTGGCCAGTCCTATCGTCTCGACGAAAGCGACAAAGCACCGACCGAATGGATTCTGTCGAATTTCAAGGCCTCCGAGGTGATCACCGGCCAGGTGATGGTGGGCGAAGGCGACTTCCGCGATTCGAACACCAGCAACACCAGCTACGTGAAGCTGGACGCCACTTTTGCAAACAACGTCCAGGTGACGAACACGCCCGCAAGCCGCGTGCCTGTTACCGCCGACCTTTCCCAAACCATTCCGGTCTCCATCGCGGGAACCGTCAACGTATCGGGCAATACCATGAACTATCAATCATCCTGGACAAATAACGTCGGCTTGACGGCAAACGTTCCGGTCCAGATCGTAGCGCCAGTGACGAACGTCAACGGAATTATGGTCAATCGAACCGTGCTGTTCCAGGAAACGGGAACGCCGGTAGTAATCCTGGCGAAAGCATCGGCTCCAACGTCCTGGACGGATGGCGACGTGATCGCGGCTGCGACAAGTGCCGGAACAGGCGTGCCGGTGGCTATCGTGGAAGATTCCCAGATCAAGGTTCCAGCGGGCCGGGGCCTGTGGGTAGTTGCGCCTAGTGCTGCAAATCAGCTCAGGTCCATGCTGTACACCGTCCTGTAATGAGCCGCGTCCTCATCATCGGCGCTGGCCTGATAGGGCTGGGAGGCGTGCTGTACTGGCGCTACCTGGTTGACCAGGCCGGAACCGCCGACGAGCAACCGGCCGATATCGCCGACCAACCTGAACCTTCTTTTTTGGATGACACCTTGAGTCAAATTTCTAACCTCACCACCAGCGTCTCGGACGCCGTCGGTGATCCGCAAGTGCAAGCCTTCCTTACCCTGATCCGAACCGGGGAGGGGACCACCGGCCCGAACGGCTACCGCACGATGTTCGGCGGCGGCCTGTTCACCGGCTACGCCGACCACCCGCGCCGTGCGGTCACTCGCGGCAGCTTGACCAGCACGGCGGCAGGCGCATATCAGTTCCTGTCCAAGACGTGGGACGAGATGGCCGCTAAATACGCGCTCAGCGACTTTTCGCCGTCGTCCCAGGACATCGCAGCGGTCGGCCTCATCAAACGCCGTGGCGCGCTTTCTGACGTGCTGGCGGGCCGTTTCCGCGCCGCCATCGATAAATGCAACCTGGAATGGGCGTCGCTGCCTGGTTCGCCGTACGGCCAGCCGACCTTGACCTATGACCGCGCACAAGCCGTCCTGGTGGCCGCTGGCGCATCGATCCTTGGGAGCGTGGCATGAAGAAAGAAGACCTGATCCTGCTGGGCATGCTGGCCGCTGGCGCGGTGCTGCTGCTGCCGATGTTCGCGAAGAAGGCGAATGCTGCAACCAGTTCGCCGTCGACGGGCAACACCTACGGCGCCAGCGAGATCATGCGCGCCGACGGCTGGACCTATTACACCGACGGCACAAGCATTGATCCGAATGGCCGCTACTACAGCGGCACCAACCTGGTGTATGACCCGAAAGGAATGTATGCAAACTAGCGAAATGGTGATCGGCGGCATTGTCCTGCTGCTGATGCTGAAGAACCGCAACCAGCGCACGCAAGCCCTACAGGCTGCAGCCCGCAGTGAGTACGACTACTTGCACGACCCGACCACCTGGGGCGCGGACCAGTGGGCGCGGCTGTATGCAGACGACCTGCTGCCGACTGACGCCCAATCGAGCTTCACGATCTACGCGGCCACCGGCCAGGCGAACGTGGGGCAAGCGACCGGCTTCAATGGCGTGATCGGCTACAAGGAACACGGGGGTGTGCTGTGACGCTGTCGCCTTCGTTCCCGATCAAGCTGGCCCTGGTGGGCGCGGTGCTGGCCGGTGCTGCTTTTTTTTTGTTCAAGAAAAGCGGCGGCGGCAACCTTGCGCAGACGGTGGCGCAAAACGTGGGGGCTGTGGTTGTGGATGTAGCTGACGGAGTTACGTCCGGCGTGGTCTACGGCGTCGGCGACAAGCTGGGCGTGCCGCGCACCGACCAGACCGAATGCGAGAAGGCGCTGGCCGAGGGCCGCACCTGGGACGCCAGCTTTGCATGCCCGGCTGGCACGTTCATCAAATCATTTTTCTGACATGAAGATTATTCCGAAAGTGCCTGAGTTGGCGCATTCAGCCCTGGTGACGCTGGGCGGTGTGCTGATCGCGGCTTACATCCTGTCGCGCTTTCCCGCTGTGCGGGACTTCGTGGCGGGGCAATCCATCCGTGTAGCGGATAGCAGCAACAAAACCCTGTATTTTTAACCCTGAAAGGAAGTACATGCATCGACTGAAAGAACCATCCACCTGGGCCGGCTTCGGCATCGTGTTCCAGGCCTTGAAAGCCATGAAGCCCGAATACGCCCCCGTGTTTGACGGCCTGTCGTTCTTGGCTGGCACCGTGGCCGCCGCCGTGACCGAGCGCAAGAGCGCGGAATGACCTGGGAAGCGCTGGCGCAGCTTGCCAACGTGCTGGTGCTGCCAGCGTTTGGCTACATCGTGCTGCTGGAGCGTCGCATCACCAGGATGCAGACGCAAATCGAGCAGCTTTTAGAGACCATCAAGAAAGGATCGAAATGAAGAAGAAACACAAGCCAGCGAAGCGCGCACCAGCGCGTAAGCCAGCGCGGGCCAAGAATGGCCGCTTCAAGAAGAAATAGCCTTGGCCGGTTGGTCGAAGGCGGCGCGCCTCAGGTCTGTGACCTGGGGCGTTTTTGTTTCTGGACGACGCAACACCAACTGGGCCTGGTGCGTGACCAGGCCGAAACTCGGGCGCGGGTTGATTCCCATCTGGCGCAGGGTATGCGCGGCCTCCATGCGTTGTAAACGCAACACTTCAGGCACCCACCAGGGAATTTTCTTCCGCTGGTGCAGCCAGTCCTTAACGCTACGCTCAGACCGGCGCAGGATGCGCGCCACGCGGGCGATATCGTCGCCGTGGCACATGACGTAATAGGCGAATTCGGTGGGGTTTCCGTAGCGGAGATTGGGATAACGCATTTCGTACCTGCCAAAAAAAAGGGCCGGATATCGTATCCCGGCCCAAATGCTATTTGCTTGAAAGTAACTATCTGAGGAGAGCTACTTGGTACTTCAGGCCGACTCAGCTTTTCGCATAATTTATATTATGTAAAATGAGATTGGCCGTCTGCCCCCTATTTATGTTGATGCACGGCAGGCAGCGCTCAGCGCCTAAAGGCAAATCTTTAGACGCTTAAGCGCTGACCCTCTACAGCCCCTAATTCCAACGTCTGTCTGAACTTTCGGCTTGACAGTTTTTTTCTGCCTGCTGCGTCTAAAGAATTTGCTCGGAGCTCAAAAGATTCTGGAAGGTTTTACCCTCCATGTCGCTTGAAATCTGGTATGCCGATGTGTGAATGGGCCAAAGACTTTGACCACTCCTCCTAGCGCGGACAATGGCTTCGCGCCTTCCCCAGAGCGTACGGTAGCCGTATTGTCGCCGTGCTGGCAGCCCGGTTTTGTAATGTGGCATGTGCCTTGGTTTCGTTTTTCCCAGTGGCCTCGTTCACACCCGTCTGTGCCAATGCGCTACCGGGCTAGCTATGTTGCACTGCTGACACATTGGAATGGCTGAGCGTGCGGCTGGCGGCTGAGCGAACCTTATTGATGGTTTCCTCCGGATTGCAGTGCGCTCAGCTGCTAGTCGGAAGACCGGGCCTTTCTCACGCTCTTTCATTTGCCTGCCCGCACTCCAATGCGCCAATAGTTAATAAACTATGGCGCATTGGCGCGGGCCGGTGATCACCATCTGCCATCCCTTCGGCATCAGGCAGTCTTAAACGACTGCAGATAGCTTTTCACAATATTATGCGCCGCCAGCGGCGACTTTTCCAGGAGTTGAGCGCAATGGCCCTCTAACTGCGCCGCAGACAGCTGGGATTCGCATAGATTAGCGATCAGTGCGCGAGCGTCCGAAACCATGACTTGCAGCTTGTCCAGCGTCAAGGCGCAGGACTGTTCAGCAGACGCAGCTTCCGTTGATTTCGTATTCGGAACGATGCTGACCCGCACCGATGTGAATCCGTCGTACTGCTGCGCGAACCACTGCTCCGCCACTAGGAGCTGACCATGTTCCTGTTTATTGAGGGGGTTATCTTCTCGTTTGCGGCTCTTGGCTTCAATAATCAGGCCCTGCTTGTTCGGCAGCAGCCATAGGACGTCAGGCCCCACCCCGGCGTCGTCGTGCCTAGACGCAGAGAAGCCCAGCATCCTTCCCAGGTTCGCAAGCGCCTGCTCAAACTGGTTGGCGGATGCTTCAGCCGTAAGGTTGGCCACTAAGTGGTCGAACTCCGACAGATAGCCTTTACGGAAGCGGTACGCCTGGATCGATACTACAATCGCTTTAGCCTGCGCACCTGGCGCCGGCAGCAGTCGATGGGTTTCCATCTTTTTCGGGCGTTTGAGGTTCGGGTTGTGAGCATAGGCATTGCGCTGCAGGTCTTCAGTCCGTTCATCGTTGCCCCAGTCGTCTGCGATGCGCGCAGCTAACTGCAACACCCAGCCCTTTTCCTGGCTATCGATGCTGGCAAGGCCAGCCGCTTTTTCAAGACGGGCAATCGCCTTCTCATGGTTGCCGGACGCCCAGAGATCGATCGCCTTCCGTTCGATCGCTGCCAATTCGAGGTGGTCCTGATCGGATTCTGGTTCTTCCACAAGTTCGTCGAGCATCTCCGCGTGGTAGCTCTGCCAGACTGGCTCGCGGTCGATGCAACGCATAGCAGTAGCAAAGAATTCATCGCGGTTTTTTACCGCCTTACTGATTTCCGTGCCGATGGTCAGCTGCGCTTGCGTAGCGCTGGTCAGGAAGCCAAAGTTTGCCTCTTTGCTGACCCATGAAGCCAGGTCCGTGCCGACGATAAGGACCACACAGTGGTCGCCAGCGCCGCGGGCGCCGCGGCCGATGCCCTGTTCGATGCGCTGCGCGAGCATGCGGTTGAAACTCGCGCCACCGTATACCGCTGTCGCGCGGTATTTCTCGTATTCGGAGGTGCCGGTGGGGAGGCCGCTAAGCACTAACAGGCGACACGCGTCACCCGGCAAATCGATGCCGTCATAGCGGTTTGCCAAGACGTACGGACCAAATCTGGTGCCGCTTTGCAGCGCAGAGACGATCTTTTGAACGTCGTCAGAATTTTCAGCTACAGTGCCAATCGTTTTCCATTCTTCAGCAATTTTCCCCGAGGGGGTTAAAAACACCACCCCCTTCTTCGAGCTCGACAGCCGTCCAGCCAGCTCTTCCACCGCAGTGCGTGTATTCATCGCAAAAGGCATGATGTCTGGGCACAGTATCAGCCGTTCGCTGATGCCGGCCAAAGAGCGGGAGCGCAGCGGTTTTTTAGCCAGTTCGAAGTCAGCGCCAAACGTGCGCAGCAAGTCGCTGTCGTCGGCGATCGTAGCTGACATATAGATCCGTCGCGGACAATGGGCAAACGTCGGGAAAGCGTTGGGGAACGGCAGGATTGGCGTAATGCTGAAGTTTGCACCGCTGACAAAAGCGTGACACATCAGGAGGCGATCACGGACAAGCGGCCACTGGTATTTGAATGGCGCCAGGTCCTTCCTTAGCAGTTGTTCGACAGCCTGAATTAACTCGCGCCAAGCGCCGTAAGGCACTTCGATGACCGCCCCCTCACGCCCCGACACGATATCGTCGAATGTGCCGGCTTTACCGATGTCGCGGAAAGCCTGGCGGAACAAGTCGCACATCTCCTTGTAGCGTTCCTTATCGGAATACGCCGACACGTTCAGCGTAAACGATTCGCGCACTAGCGGGAACGAGGAATGGGCATCGTCGAGGATAATGGCGCCGGCCATGAGTGGATTGGCCGTGCCTTCCAGCCCGAACTTACTGCGGCCGTGGAAAAGAGATTTATAGGTGGCGACCATGATCGCCTTCGCGTTGGCGAACGCGTCGTTCAGTGGCCCGGCGCCGGCCTCGTAAGGAACGGCTGGGATTCCAAACTGCGCCGCACGCTCAAGTGTCTGTTCGACCAACTGCGTAGTTGGGGCGAGATACAGCACGGGCAGCTTGAGCTCGTTCAAGGTCGACTGGGCCATCAGCAAACCGACCAGTGTCTTGCCTCCGCCGGTATGGAGTTTGACCACTGTGTCTTTAGCACTGCGGCTATCAAACCACTGTTTGAGGACTTCGGCTTGGCTGGAATAGAGGTCATTAAATCCCGCTGGCTTGGGCAGCCGGCGCAGGATTTCGTGCGGATCGATGGGCAGTGGTTTGGCGCGATTGGAGCGCAAAGTGTTCAGGTCTACCATAGTGTCAATAGGAAATTTATGTGGCTAAAGTAATACGGTATCGCATCCTACTGCCAAACATTCTCTCCATTTCTCACAAGTGAGCATATTTTTCTTATTGGAAACAGCGGGCGAAAGCGTCCGCAGTTGCGCTCATATACATGCGACGCGTTCCATTCAGTTGATTCTGGCGTGTGATCGACCACGGAGCGGGGGGCGCTTAAGCGTTTGACTTTAAATTAGAACTCCACCGAATCAGACGCATGCGTACGATAGCGTAAAAGTGACTCTTCCCGCGGCGGCATTTATTTTGACGCCTCTATTGGCCGACTGCTGTGGAACGGACGTGTTGATCTGCCAGTGTCAGATAGACTGCGCCGTAAAATGCCTGGCTGCGGTCTTGCGTCAGCGCGATCATTTTGGGTGAAGCACCAATACCGACCAAAAGGAATTTCCCGCCATGCCCCGGCGGCAGATTGGTGGCATCCCGAATGGCCTTCAATGCGCACAGCATGCGCACGCCTTCCGAGGAATCTAGCCAGGCGTCGATGTTCTCGATCAGCATGACGAACGGCGTCCCGTCCTGTGTAATTTGGCGCACGAGGTCTTTCAAGCCACCCGGACGCCGGCCCCATATGGTGTCCATTACCTGAGTTCGGACTGCCTCAGTCACCCTTTCGAGCACGTCATCGCTGCCAAGCTCCTCCGCACACATGCGAGCCACTCGGGCGTCGACCTTGGCCAAGTTATTGGTCAAGGTATCAAGAACAGCAGCCTCTGGCGGTGTGTTCCCTCCTGCCGCAATGAACACGCCAGATTGGAAGCCCTGGTCGAGTACGGATGGCGACAGCAAATTGCGGCACAGAGCGTTTGCAAAACTGTCGGAAACGTTGTTCAGCATGAGATTAACGATCAGCCTCCCGCAAAAGCTCACCTAACTCAGACCACAATGTCAAGCCGCCCCGGCCACCGCGCTACGGTGGGTTCAGCGAATAGGTCGACAATTACGCCCGGTGCCGGATGCCACTCCAGGGCGTGTGCGATCGCCACTCTGGCTGCATCATGGCATTTATCGTCCCCAGCTTTTTCAGCCCAATCGTCGTCGAACTGCAGATTGAAATGCAAGGCCGTGACCTGGTCGTACGTGCCCGACCACAGGGTCACGTTGGCCAGATGGCCCAGCATACTGGCCTCGGCCAGGTGGCGGTCATCCGGACCTAGCATGTAGTTGAACCGCATCTTGCCTCCTTGTTGACCGGCACGCGCCGGCGTGGCGCCGGACGTCAGCGTTTTTTGATCGACTGCGAGGTGACAGAGCCAGCCAGCTGCTTTGTGGTCGCGCTGGAATTCGGGTTTTGCAGGGCGCCCGACGCTTTCGCTTCCATCGCCTTGCCCGTGACCTTGTTGGTGCCTGCCTGTGCCAACGCGCTGCCGGCCAAGCTGCGCTGGATGGACGACGCATTTGGGTTCGACAGCGTGCGCCCAGCAGTCGACGCGATCTTCCCGCCTGTAGATTTGCCTGCCATAAAACCTCCGCAAATAGCTGGATGACTATATGTAGTGAATTTTACCACCACAGGCACTATAGCTTGTGGATCAGATATTGCAAGAATTTTTACTCGCAACGGCAATTAGGTGCGCCGAAAGCGATTGAGATCGGGCGCAAATCCGAGCGTGAAACCCAACCTGTCGTTTGGATAAATCATTTACCTTAATCCATATTAAGGTAAATTGTGTGTTTTGACAGGTATAAATATATCTGTTAATGTACTCATATTGATTTCAGGACACCGCATGCCACGCCCACCCTTTTCGCTCACGGATGACCAGGCCCGCGCGATTTCCGCCGGCGTCGCCCAGCTAGAACTCGACTATCCGATTGATCCCCAAAATCATCGGCCCTTCGTGCGCGCGTTCATCCGGCTGGTGCATACGGCAACCGGCCGCTTCTACAGCCCTGCCGTTTACCGGCGGTTGCTGGGCGCCTACGTGGAGCACCGGCGTCCGTCGACGTCCACGCTCGCTGCCGAAAAGGCCGCGCTGGCCGCTGAAACCACGCCGGTCGAATTGGCGTCCGAGGCCGCCGCACCGCTTGCGATGCCATCTGCCCTGCCCGCATTGATCGCTGACGCGGTCGCTGAGGCGATGGCCCAAAATCGCCGCGTGGACGGGGCCGCCACGGCCCAGGCGGCGTTTTACGCTGACCGTCTCCGCGAAGCCGAGTTGGAACTGCGTACCGAGCGGGCCAACGCCGCGCAGTTGCAGGCGGCGCTGAGCCAGTCCCGGCAAAGGGCTGTCGAACAGGAAGAGGAAGTTGAGAAATTCCGTGGCATTGTGGCCGCGCAAAGCGAAGCGATCACCAAGCTGACTGCCGAGGTGAGCGACCTCAGGAAGTTCGCGCTGGTGGCCATCGACGACGCCCGCGGCGAGACACGGACCTGGAAGGATCGGGCCGCCTATCTGGAAGGACAGCGTCAGCTCGACAGCCGGCTGCTGGAGACGTTCCGCCAGAAGTCATATCGCAGCGGCGCCGATATTCCGGAGATCCTCAAAAAGACATAAACAGGTTCCTGGCGTTTAGTCACTGAGCAACGGCACTTCACTGCGGGCCTGAACGTGCTCCCAATAACCAGTTCCGAGGACCATGGGCACAAATCTTGGATGAGGTGCGATCTTGTCCGGCCAGCCACCATCAACCCGTCCAGCCAATGGCGGTCTATTCCACGTCACCGCGAGCGAAGACCATAAAGTCAAATCAAGCACCTGCAGATTGGGAAGGGTATACCAAACGTGAAAGTTAAAACCTTTTGTTTCGACGAAATCGCTAGTAGTGATGCCTAGATCACGCCAGCGTAAAAAGTCATCGTACGACGGATCGAAGGCGGCACTGTCTTCGATGTAAACGCTGCCAGCCGTCAGGGTAATTTTGCAACCGAGCGCCTCCTCTACCAGAGGAAGTAATGCGTAGCTCCACTTCAAGCATTGGAACGCGCTGCCGACGAGACTCGTGATCCCTGCCGCTGTGAGCCTGGCCGTCAAATTTTGACCATTGATCTGGGTGACCAAATCACCGGATACTATGGGCACAGGTGAAATCTGAAAGCCCAGCGATCGTGTAAATTTCCCCGCTTTCGCAAACTGCTCACTGTACAAAATATACCTCGCTGAATCTATAGGCTCATTAGAATATCACCAGTTTAAATATCGAACGCATCACGCTCCCTCAACCCAAGCCACCTTTCGATAGAAACTTTGAGAGTTTCCAGGTCAGCTCGGTTTTCCGGAAATGCCGAGAGATCAATGGCATCGCATCGAAGTCTGGCTGCATCGATACCGATGAAGTCAGCGATTAGTTCCTTGTTAAACCGCTTGTGCGTGGTGTAGGTTCGATCGCCATCAGCATGCGTGGTAACAGTGCCTACCAGACGAGTCGCTATGTTGGCGAATCCTGCATCGGTGCTGATGGCTTGCTCCATCCACGCGCGAGGCTCATCAAGTGAGCCAGCATAGTCCCGCCACCGATAGAGCAAGGAAACAAGGTCAGGTTCGGAGATTAAAGTCTCAACTGGCTGCGCTCGGCGCCGTATCAAAGCAAGCCAATCGTGCTTCAACGCTTCAATGGTGGGCAAGTCCAACGTCGGTTCAAACTGATCGGCGCCGTCCTCGTTTCTGACAGCCGGATCATTTAGATTAATCATCATTGCGGCTACCGAAAGCGCCTCCGTTTTACGAAGTGCAGCGATCACATGTTCACCCCGTACATCTTCAGGAATGCGTTTTATATACCAACTTACGGCTCGCCATCCGGAAATCCAAGGTGAACCAAACATTCCAACATTGCTGGCACCTGCAAATCTCTGCGCGATCTGGAACATGCCAGGTAAAAGCACGCTGGCGTTCACTACGGGAAGGTCTGCAGCAGACTCATCCAACCTCTCCACCAATGAGTCCAATAGGCCATCGACCTCCGCGCTCGAAATTGCGGCGGCTAGCCCTTCCTCCGTTGCCGCAGCTTCAATGAACGCAATAAAACGACTATCTGATATCTCGCCTTCGGCCGTTTGAAGTTCAAAGTATCTGGGGAAATAACGCCCCGTACAGGCACGTTTTGAAGCAAGCCACTTTGGATAAAATCCTTCGGCATAACGCGTTCCGCCATAGGCCCATTCTAGAGTGGGGAATAAATTCTTAAGTGTGTCCCGACTTATGTCGCGCCGCAACTCCGATACAATCCCAATGAGCAGCTCTGCAGCTGCCTTGTTTTCATCATCTCGGCGGTCCCCACCAAACCTGCGTTCTTGCAGAACTAGAGATCTCTCCCGAAAAAGCGCGGAATGAAGATCAGGCTCGAAGACCCGCAGGGTTTCAAGAAGAAGAAAATCGATCAAGTTCACTTCAAATACATCTCCCACCACATGCAAGGGTAAATGAACCGCAATAGATGAAATCAGGCGGCGCGCGTCACGCATGTTGCGCAGCCTGGGCTGGATACAGCCTACGAATGCGTTGCCCCATCGCTGTTGCGAAACTCCGTTCGCCTCATTGGCATAAGGCTCGGCAAGTTTGAATAGTTCTTCCGCGAAGACCGCGTGTACCACCGAGGCCGACACTGCGGGTAAGTCAAAGCTTGTCTGAACAATTTTCTCCAGAAAAGCGCGGCCATCGCCATTGGCAACTGGATCTAAAGCGCTTTCAACAATGCTGGGCTGGAAAAGCAGGACAAAAACAATGTTAGGCAAATTAGCGTTAGCCTTTACCTGTCGTAGGAGCGTCCTAATTTGTTCCGGTTCGAGCCTGTCGATGTCATCGACAAACACCACTAACGGTCGGTCCAGCTCGCGAAGCTGACTTTCCAGCGCTGATCGCACTTTGTTAAGTGATTCACTTTCCCGGTGATGACGCCCCAAATACAAAAGGACGCGTCCAATCAGCGGCGCTACTATTGCTAACGTGGCCAGCCCCGCGGCTACCTGTGCAGCAATCGGTAGGTCGAATCCAATGGCGGAGGCTACGACAACAACAGATGTGTTAGTCAGCAGCGAGGAAATCAACTTGCTGCTCCCGTCTGACTCCTTCAACGCTGACCCGGCGCCAGTTAGCATCTCACCGTAGCGGCGCAACGTTTCTGCGCGTGACCGTGCTGCTTGAGAATGATCTCCGCCAAGACGATCCGCGATCTGACTGAAAAGGGCTCGCGCGATTGCGTCGCCGTCGCCCCATTGCCAAGGATTGAAATCTACCCAATCCGCCCCCTTTTGCCTGGTATCGAGCTTTTCTGTGATCAGATTCTTCAATGAAGATTTTCCGAAACCCCACGCTCCCCGTATCGCGAACACTCTCCCCTCACGCAAGGTCAACTCAGAAAGCACACCAGCAATACGCTCGGCGAAATCTGTTCTCCTGAGACGATCTTGAGAGGCAGTGCGGATGGGGGCGTCTGCTCCAATCCCGCTGTCAAGTTGTTCGGCTCTCGACGCCAAAGCAGCGCGCCTGGCCTGATTGCGAGCAAACCAGGCTGAGGCGCGGGAAAATATCCTGTTCATAAGCTTCGTATTTAAAAAATGAAGCCCATTGTAGCTACAACTTTCTGTCGTTCAAAATAGCTAACCCCGCCGTTTGCCGGCGCTTGCTGGGCACCTACGCGGACCGGCGGCCGTTGACGTCCACACTCGCCGCCGAAAAGGCCGCGCTTGCCGCTGAAACCCCGCGTGTCGAATCGGCGTTCGAGTCCCCCCGGCACCGCTTGCGATGCCATCTGCCCTGCCCGCCTTAATTGCCAACACGATCGCCGAGGCGATGACCCAGAATCGCCGCGTAGACGGGGCCGCCACGGCCCAGGCCGCCTTTTACGTGGACCGGCTGCACGAAACCGAGTTGGAACTGCGTACCGAACGGGCGAACGCTGCGCAGCTGCAGGCGGCGCTGAGCCAGTCCCGTCAAAGGGCTGTCGAACAGGAACACGAAGTTGAGAAATTACGTGGCATTGTGGCCGCGCAAAGCGAAGCGATCAGCAAGCTGACCGCCGAGGTGAGCGACCTTAGGAAGTTCGGGCTGGTGGCGATCGACGACGCACGGGGCGAAACACGGACCTGGAGGGAGCGCGTCGCGTATCTTGAAAGCCAGCGTCAGCTCGACAGCCAGCTGCTGGAAACGTTCCGCCAGAAGGCGTGCCGCAGCGGCGCCGATATTTCGGAGATACTCAAAAAGACATAAACAGGATCCAAGTGTGACGAATGGAGAGAATTGGGGCATCGTTTTTCCTCAATACTCTCTGTCTGACACGCAACATAACAAAAACGACACCTTCAATCTAGTGAGCCTTCCAGCCATGAACCTGCACCTCATCCGCCTGTCGAATTTTCAATCCTTTGGGCCAGATCCCGTCAGCTTTACCGTCCCCGAGTTGTGCTACCTGATCGGGCCGAACGGCTCGGGAAAGACCGCCGCGCTGCAAGCGATCTGCCGATTGTTTGCCTTCGATCCGGCCCTTCGCCGTATCAAAAAATCCGACTTTCATGTCCCGCACGACGAAGCCGAAGTGCCAGCCGAGCGCAAGCTCTGGATTGAGGTCGATTTCGTGTTCCCGGAACTGGAAGACGGTGAAGAGAGCGATGGCGTCGCACCCAACTTCGGACACATGCGGCTCGACGAGGCCGACGGCCTGGTGCGCGTTCGCTTCCGCCTGGAAGCGACCCTGTCCGACGCCGGTGAAATTGATGAGTCGCTGGTGTACGTCCTGGACGTGAAGGAGGACGGCACCATTGTGAGTACCGCCCAGGTACCTAAGGCCGAGCGTAACGAAATTCATGTCCACTACCTGCCGGCTCGCCGTGATCCGGCAGACCATATCGCTTACGGTGCAAACGCGCTGCTGGGCAGGATGCTGCGGGCTGTCAACTGGGACAACGAGCGGGCCGGCATCAAGGAACTGACAGACCAAATCACCGAGCGCCTGTCGAGCAACCCGTCCATCAGCGCTTTTAGCGAGTGTCTTGCCGAAACGTGGACGTCGCTGCACAAGGGGAGTTATTTTGCCGATCCGAAGATCACTTTCGCGGCGTCCGAAGTGGAAGCCTTACTTCGCCATCTGTCGATCTCCTTCTCCCCTGCGCACGACGATCGAGTCGCTGATTTCTCGCGGCTGAGCGACGGCCAGAAGTCCATGCTCTACCTGTCCCTGGTGGTGTCATCCCACGCCATCGGTCGCAAGGTGCTGACAGGAGAAGACACCAGTTTCGATGTCGAGAAACTGCGTCCCCCGGTCTTTACCATCATCGCCATCGAAGAGCCTGAGAACAGCTTATCGCCGCATTTTCTCGGCCGTATCGTCAACACCTTGGCCAAGATCACCAGCGAAGGTGACGCCCAGGCGCTGATCGCGACCCATGCGCCTTCGATGTTGCGGCGCGTACCGCCGGAAAACATCCGGTATCTTCGCTTGAACGCGGGACGCACGACGCAAGTGCGATCCATACGCCTGCCAGAGGCCCAGGACGAAGCGCACAAATTTGTTCGGGAAGCTGTTCAGGCGTTCCCCGAGATTTATTTTTCGCGGCTGGTCGTGCTTGGTGAAGGCGACAGCGAGGAAATCGTGCTACCGAAGTTACTGCGCGCAAAAGGGGCGCCCGTCGATGAATCGGGCGTGACGGTGGCGCCACTCGGCGGGCGCCACGTCAATCACTTCTGGCGTCTGCTGTCCGAACTCCAGATCCCCTACCTCACGTTGCTGGATCTGGATCTGGCCAGGTTTCGCGGGGGCTGGGGCCGGATCAAGTATGTGAACGATCAATTCGGAAAGCACGAGCCGGCCAAGCAGTTACCCGCTGATTTCGTCATACCCGAGTGGAACGATGACACGCATAAAGTGCTCACCTTTTTCAATTATTTCGAGCAGTTGGAACAACGTGGCGTTTTCTTCTCCTCCCCGATGGACCTTGACTTTGCGCTGCTTGCAGCCTTCCCCGTTCGATACGGCGCAACGCTGGAAGACCCTGACGCCGATACCGTCAAGGCCGTGCTGGGCAAGAGTCACCACGGTGCACAGCAGTATGCGCAAGCGCAGTTACAGCTATTTGGCACTTACCACAGCTTGTTCAAAGTCGGTAGCAAACCTGCCGCGCACATCGAGGCAATGGCACATATCACCGATGCAGCGATGCTGGCGGCAATGCCGCCTTCGTTGGCGCGGCTTGCCGACGCAGTGATTGCACGCCTGGCGGAGCTGCCGGAATGATTGCGCCCGATGCATGGGCGCCGGCCGACGGACTGACACTGGAACCGAACGCCTTGCGCGCGGCAAGGGAGCGACAGGCGAACCTGGCGCTGACCGCGGGGCCAGGTGCAGGCAAAACGGAAATGCTGGCGCAACGGGCAGACTTCCTGCTGCGCACCGGCACGTGCCGTTATCCCAAGCGCATCCTGGCCATATCGTTCAAGGTGGACGCCAGCACCAACCTCAAAGAGCGCGTCAAGCGACGCTGCGGCGCCGCATTGGGGCGCCGGTTTGACAGTCATACCTTCCACGCCTTTGCCAAGCGCATTATCGACCGGTTTCGTCCGGTGCTCACCGGCGCCGACGCCCTCGATCCTGGCTATCAGATCGGGAGCAATCGCGTCGCGCGTTCGCAAATCACGTTCCAAGACCTCCTCCCCCTCGCCATTAAGATATTGCGGCAATCCCAAAGTGCCCGCAATGCCATCCGCCAGACCTATACGGACGTGTTTCTCGATGAGTTCCAGGATTGCACGGGTGATCAGTACGAGCTGATCAAAGTGGCGTTCAAAGGGACGGCGATCCGCATGACTGCGGTCGGTGACGTCAAGCAGAAAATCATGGGCTGGGCGGGTGCGTTGGAGGGGATTTTTCAACTCTACGCGCGTGACTTTGCGGCGGTGCCGCTGAACATGTACCGCAACTTCCGCTCGCAGCCCAAGCTCCTGCGCATGCAGAACGACATCATTCGGGTCTTGGACCCGGCATCCGTAATGCCTCCGGAGCAGCTGACAGGTGAAGGGGGCGAGGTATTCGCCTGGCGTTTTCCCGATAGCCGCCAAGAGGCCGAGTATCTGGCCAACCTGATTGCGGGCTGGACCCAAGGTGGCAAGCTCCCCTATTCCGAGGTGGCGGTACTGGTTTCCAAACTGCCAGATCAATATGCCTTCGACTTGATGGAGGCGCTCACGCGTATGGGCATCCCGTATCGCAACGAAACGCAGCTGCAGGACTTGTCGGCGGAACCGGCAGCCCGGTTGATTGTCGATTTCCTCGCCTGCTTGTACGGGCAGCGCGAGCCGAAGGCCTGGACACGGCTGTCAGAGCAGTTGCTGCCATATGACGATGACGACCTACAGTCCGCCAAGCGACGCGCCTTTCACCAATTTGTGAAGAAGCAGAGGAAAGAAGTCGCGGTGGCGCAGTTGCTAGGTGCCCCTTACGATGGTTGGTGGGAGCACGCGAAACAATTTCTCAGTGCGGTTGGCCTGGAGACGTTGGTGGCCCTGTCACCGGACTATGAAACACACGCTCGGCTGAGAGAGGTCATCCAGCAGGTCAAGACGAAGATTGAGGAGTTGCTCCAACTGGAACCGGTGCTACCATCGGCACTGAATCGTTTTGCTGACGATCAGGCGGTGCGTTTGCTGACGATCCACAAAAGCAAGGGTCTGGAATTTGATTCGGTGATCATGCTCGGGATCGAGGAGCAAGCGTTCTTTGGCAATCTGGCCGACGAGCGTTGTGTGTTCTTCGTCGGCGTCTCGCGGGCAAAGCGTCGGCTGGTGCTGACCTACGCCGATCAACGGCCCAAACCGCCGAACTACCAGAAGCGGTGGGATGTCGTCCGTCGCCCGCATAATGAGTTTCTGGGGTACGCGCTCCCCTTCCTGGCCCCTGCATAGTGCAGCAGAGCCGCGTGGGCGCCAAGCCGGGAGACTTGCGAACTGGCGCGGTGAACCGGCACACGCGCGGCGCTGAAGCGGCCGTTGGAGCGGTCCATCGCAAGAAATCGTGTAAACTGCGGCCTCACAAGGAATTCATTATGAGTATTTTTACAATCGGCTACGAAGGGTTGGATATCGACCAGTTCATCAAGCTGCTGAAACTGGGCAAGGTCGATACGGTGGTCGATATTCGCGAACTGCCGTTGTCGCGTAAGCGCGGTTTTTCAAAGAACGGGCTGCGGGAAATCTTACAGGCCAATGGCCTGGGCTATCGTCATATCGTCGCGCTGGGGTGCCCCAAACCGATCCGCAACCAGTATCGGGAAGACGGCGACTGGTCGCGCTACAAACGCGACTTCAAGCGCTACCTCACCAGTCAACGCGCCGTGGTGGCGGAATTATCCGAAATCGCACAGGAAAGTCATTGCGCGCTGCTTTGCTTTGAGGCCGACTACCAGATGTGCCATCGATCCATGGTGGCCGACGCAGTCCACCAGGACTGCGGCCTGCAGATCAACCACCTGCAAGCGGCAGCCCTTAAAACAAACAACCCTGCGCAGCGTCACCTGGCGCTGGCTTAGGCGGATAGATCAGGCTGATAATGAGCCACTGGTGCTGAAACCGATGGATATTTCCCATCATGAACATCAAATCGCGTGCAGCGAAATCCTGTTCCAGCTTTGCCCGGAATGGCGTTTCCCAGGCGTCCCCATGCGACTTGCGGCAGTTTCGGAACAGCATGGCTACTTCCCAGTCCACGATCTTATGGCGGTAAGCGCGTTCGCCGTCCGGCGTGTCACATAGATAGTGGTAGTGAAAATCGAACGGCATCTTTTCCAGCTGCTTGAGTTGCTTGCGCTGTTCGTCTTCTGAAAACAAGTTGCCTTGGCTCTGCTCCTGCGACAGCTTGGTCAGTTCCTCATCAGTCCACTCCGGATTGTCGACCGCCGTGACCTCCAGTCTTTCAATGCGCTTTGGACGCAGTAATGCCAGGCTGATGTGCTGCGTTTGCCTGGCCTGTTCCAGTGCGTCAAAGCTGCCGAATGTGGGGATCTTCTCCCACCAAGGACGGCGAAACGCCCACCCCTTATCCGGCGGTATCGTTTCGCCGATCTGGATCGTATCGACAAATACCTTGTGGCTTTCAGGACGATGATCGGCCGGCGATTTTTCAACGCGCAGCGTCACCCATTGCCACTTTTGAAATTGCTGGTTTTCAGCGATCATGCGAAACGGCACGGGGTAAAGGCGGCGCATCTGGCCATGCTCGTTGATGCCGGCGACGCACGAAGTCTCGGTATGTTTGGCGCTGGGCGACGGATAGGTTTTAGCCAAGATCAGGATACGCTCCAGTTTGCTCGCCATGCGCCTGCCTTCCCCGGATAGATATTTGGAAATTAGTGTTATTTTTCTTTTATCATATATCTTTTTTAAACCCTTGTGCAGGGGGCAGGCCTGCCGCAGCGTTCTATTCCATTCTGGACGATCGTAGGCGACTAGCGTGTCCCGCTATGCCGTCCGGCGACCCCTGCGGTAAGAAGTACAGAGCGTCACCGTGGCACGCGGCAGGAACGTCAAATGGGTACGGCCGCTACGAACATCGGCAATTTGGGTAGATCGTGTGTGCTCTCCGCCAGCAGCGCTACGGGGCTGCGTTTGTTCAACGTGTGCGCGAAGTCGAGGCCAAGCACCATTGGAACATACTGATGGTGCTTGATCACTTCCTCTGGATATCCCCCAACCACAGTACCCGCCATCTCTCCCCATTTTTTCGGCACAGCGTCGGCCAAACTGGACAAGAGCGTGAAGTCGAGGATCTCGCCCGTTTCGAGCGTTATCCAGGCATGGAAGTTGAAGCCGGTCCCATTTTTACCGAAGTCTTCAAGGGAAAAACCTTCTTCATGCAGTCGGTGAAATTGCTCCCAAGTCGGATTGAAGAGCGGGTCATTCTCACGCCAAAGCTGGCCGATTGTGAGGATGGCGCGCATCCCGAATGCTCGCTCGACATGCGGCACCAGATAGGCCGACCATTTTAAACACTGGGCCTTGCTTTGGCGGAGGTCCGTGATCCCGGCCGCCATGAGCATCGGCTCGATGACAGAAGGCGTCTCATCGTTGATAACGCTTTTATCTATCCAGTTTATTCGCTCAACAGACGCCCCTATTGCGCAAGTAAAATTCTCTGCCACATCAAACTGTTCTCTGTAGGCGTGGGCCGATCGAGGCTGCAGACCATAAAAATCTTCCGGGCGGAAAGTGCCGACCGCCGAGTTCTTGCCCCTGGTAACACTGTGCCATGCCCGAGAAATTGTACGAAGTACGTTCATGAAACCCTTCCATTGTCGTTATTGATTCCCTGCAGAAACTATTTTACTGGAGTTTTTGGGTATGGCGTGAAAGACAATCGTCATAAATAAATGGCACTTAAATCGCGCATCGGTATGCCGATACCCATAACTTCGCCGTTTGGCAAGGCTATGCGTCCGTTTTAGTGCGGCAAAGGTATGCGTTCAGCTACATGTGCCGGACGAGGCTAGTGCAAGATTTTTGCAGAAACAGCGCTCAAGCCAACGTCAATTCGTATGGATCGCAGAAATGTATAGCCATGTATAACCATGTATAAGCTAAAGAGGCTATACATGCATATATTTGTGTATATATATCCTACGCCGCCGGTTAAACACTCTCGCCATTACCGAAATCGATACGGCCGCCAGAACAGATGACCCGAATACAGTTCAAATTTGACCTACCGAAGGTCATGCCTGACCCTCGGTAGGTCAAAAAAAATGACGAGGACGGTCGAGGCGAGGCAAGTTAGTCGACGTCAAAAATTCACGCCGGCTCCCAATGGTGGATGCTCGTTACTTGACTTGCTTCGACTCTGGTCGGTGTGGATACACCGACAGCCCGATCACCGCTACGACACAAAAGCCGGCGCCGGCACGGAACGTCCAGGCAGCCCCAACGCTATCCCATAGCAGCCCTGCAACGATACTGGCGATCAGCATTGCGATACCGCTCACCAAGTTGAAAAAGCCATAGGCCGTGCCACGCAGATCTGCAGGTGCCGTGTCCGCCACCATCGTCGCCAGCAGCCCCTGCGTAATACCCATGTGAATACCCCAAAGCGCGACGCCCGGAAGCACGACCGCCCAATGATCGGTCTGGGCCAGCACCAGATCGGCGGCGATCAGCACGATCAGCCCGATTGCCAGCAGGCGGGTATGACTCATGCGGTCTGAGAGCTTTCCAAACGGATATGCGGAGACGGAATAGACCACGTTCATCGCCACCATGACCAGCGGCACCAGCGCGACAGGCACGCCGCCTTGCTGGGCACGTAGGACCAGAAACGCTTCGCTGAAGCGGGCCATCGTGAACACCGCGCCGATTGCAACCACCCACCAGTATGCACTGCCGAGGCGTTTCAGGTTTTCCCTGCGAATGGGGTTGGTACGTTTGGTCGTATGGTGCCGCTCTGGCTCGCGTACACCCAAGAAAAGCAAAGCCACTGCCAGCATGCCAGGAACGACCGCCACCCAAAACACTTTCCTGAAATCGTTGGCCCATAGCAGCATCAGTCCGACCGCAAGCAGTGGGCCGAGGAACGCGCCGACTGTGTCGAGGGACTGGCGCAGGCCAAAGGCGGCGCCCCGTAAGTGTGGCGGAGCGATATCAGCGACCAGCGCGTCGCGCGGCGCTCCCCTGATGCCTTTGCCAACCCGATCGAGCAGCCTGGCGGATAGCACCATGCCGCTCGTGCTAGCAATGGCAAACAGCGGCTTGGTCAGCGCCCCCAGGGCGTAACCAAGCACCGCCAGCCCTTTACGCCTGCCGAGATAGTCGCTCAACGTACCTGAAAACACCTTGACGATCAGCGCGGTGGATTCCGCCATGCCTTCAATGACGCCCACAGTGAGGACGCTGGTCCCCAGCGTTCCCACCATGAACATCGGCAGCAAGCTATGGACCATTTCGGAAGAAATATCCATCAGCATGCTGACAAAGCCCAGCACCCAGACGCCGGCCGGGATCTGGTTCAATATTCCGCCGGTTGCTTTTATGCCCATCGCGCTTCCTATTGATGATTGTGCGGGGTCATGCGCTTGCAGGACCGTCGGAATCGACGACCGACCTCTGCGCGGTCGACACGGAATCGAATTCGTCCTCATTTGCGCCTTGGAACAGACGATACAGCAACGGTAGCACGAGCAACGTCAACGCCGTCGACGACAGGATACCGCCAATGACCACGGTGGCCAGCGGCCGCTGCACTTCGGCCCCGGTACCCGTCGCGATCGCCATCGGGATAAAGCCAAGGGAAGCGACCAGCGCTGTCATCAGGACGGGCCGCAGCCGTGCGATGGCGCCTTCCTCGACGGCGGTGTCGAGGTCGGTGCCACCTTCACGCAGCGATCGGATGAACGCGACCATGACCAGCCCGTTCAGCACCGCGACGCCGGACAAGGCAATGAAGCCGACCGCTGCAGAAATTGAGATCGGGATGCCGCGCGCCCACAAGGCGATGACGCCGCCGGTCAAGGCAAACGGAATTCCGCTAAACACCAGCAGGCCGTCGGTCAGGTTGCCGAACATCAGATAGAGCAGCGCCAACACCAGCAGCAAAGCGACCGGCACGATGATTTTGATCGTGCCGAGAGCCGACTGCAATTGCTCAAATTGTCCCCCCCAGCGCAGCCAGTAGCCGGCGGGTAGCGCCACCTGCCGATCGATGGCCTGCTGCGATTCGGACACAAACGAGCCGATATCACGGCCCCGCACGTTGGCGCTGACCACCACCAGCCGCTTGCCGTCCTCGCGGCTGATCTGATTCGGACCCGGCGTGAGGTTCAGTGTCGCCACCGCCGCGAGTGGCACAAAGCTATTTTTTCCATCCGGTGCTGCAGTTTTTGGCAACGCCACCGGCAGGCGGCGCAGCGCATCCAGGTCGCTGCGAACCTGTTCGGGCAACCTGACCACCAGATTGAACCGCCGGTCTCCCTGGAAGACAATACCAGCCGACTTGCCGTTGACGGCGGTGGCGACGGTTTCCTGGACATCGGAGAGGCTGATGCCGTAGCCGGCGATCTTGTCTCGGTCGATGTCGATGGTCAGCATGGGGAGCCCGGCCGTTTGTTCGACCTTCACGTCAGCTGCGCCAGCCGTCTTCTCAAGAATGGCCGCCACCTTGGCCGCGACATCGTTCAGGACCGTCATGTCATCGCCGAAGACCTTGACGGCCACGTCGCTGCGCACACCGGAGATCAATTCGTTGAAACGCAACTGGATCGGTTGAGAGAATTCGTAGTTGCTGCCGGGGATTTTCTCAACAGCGGACTGCATCGCCGCCAGCAACTCCGGTCTGGAGCGTTGCGGAGTCGGCCATTGAGCCTCTGGCTTGAGCATGATGTAACCGTCAGAGATATTCGGGCCTTGGGCGTCAGTTGCAACCTCCGCTGTTCCCAGGCGGGTAAACACACGTTCAATTTCAGGGAAGCCCTGTTTTAGGGTGTGCTCGACCTGCTGCTGCATCAGCACCGCCTGTGTCAGGCTTGTTCCGGGGATGCGTAGGGCCAGGATCGCGAAGTCACCTTCGTTCAGACTCGGAATAAATTCGCTACCCAGCCGAGTAGAAAGCAGACCGCATAGTACGACGACGATGCCCACGCCTGTCAGCACGACCGGCTTGTTGCGCATGCTCCGGCCCAGCAGGGGAACATAGACGCGCCGCGCTACGCCCATCAAGCGGTTTTCGGACTCGCTGACTTTGCTGCCGATAAACAACGCAACCGCTGCGGGAATGAAGGTGATCGACAGGACCATCGCCGCCACGAGAGCGATGACCACCGTGAACGCCATCGGATGAAACATTTTTCCCTCCACGCCAGTAAGTGCGAAGATAGGAAAATACACGACGATGATGATCAGTTGCCCGAAAAGCAGAGGCCGCTTCGCCTCATTCGATGCGCGGAACACCTCATGCAGTCGCTCGCTTCGACTCAATGGCCGCCCCTTCACCGCTTGGGCATGGGCCAGGCGCCGAACGCAGTTTTCCACGATGACGACAGCGCCGTCGATGATGATGCCGAAGTCGAGCGCACCCAGGCTGAGCAGATTGGCACTGATCTTGTAAGTGACCATGCCGGTGAAGGTGAACAGCATCGCCAACGGAATCACGAGCGCCGTGATCAACGCCGCGCGCAGATTGCCCAGAAACAGGAACAAGACTGCAATCACCAGCACCGCGCCTTCCAACAGGTTCTGCTTGACCGTGTGAATCGCCTTGTCGACCAGCACGGTGCGGTCATACACAGGCTCGGCGCGCACGCCCCGAGGCAACGTGCGGTTGATCTGCGCCAGCTTAGCATCGACGGCCTGGGACACAGCGCGGCTGTTTTCACCGATGAGCATGAACACGGTGCCAAGCACCACTTCCTCGCCGTTTTCCGTCGCTGCCCCGTTACGGAGCTCGCGGCCGAGGCTGACGCTGCCAACATCGCGCATGCGAACCGTTACGCCTTGAATATTGGTCAGCGCGATGTTGCCGATGTCCGACAGCGACAACACCTGTCCGGGCAGCCGGAGTAAAAGCTGCTCGCCCAGCTTCTCGATATATCCGGCACCCATGTTGCCGTTGTTGCGCTCCAGCGCGCTGACCACATCCTGCAAGCTCAAACCATAGGCGGCCAGCTTCTCGGGCGACGGTGCCACCTCATACTCCTTGGTATAGCCGCCGATCGAATTGACCTCCGTCACCCCCGTCACATTGCGCAATTGCGGCTTAATGACCCAGTCCTGGATCTCCCTCAAGTCCATCGACGAGTAAGCGGTGCCGTCGACCTTCCTGGCCTTGGCATCGGCCTTGACCGTCCATAGATAAATCTCTCCCAAACCGGTAGAGATCGGTCCCAGCGTCGGGCTGACATTGGGTGGCAGGCTGTCTTTTGCCTCCTGGATGCGCTGGTTGACGAGTTGCCGTGCAAAGTAGATGTCGGTCCCCTCCTTGAAGATGATGGTGACCTGGGACAATCCATAGCGCGACATCGAGCGCGTCTGCTCCAGCTGCGGCAGCCCGGCCATGGCTGTCTCTATCGGGTAGGTAATGCGCTGCTCGGTCTCCAGGGGCGAGTAACCCGGCACCGCGGTGTTGACCTGCACCTGAACATTGGTGATGTCGGGAACGGCGTCGATCGGCAATTTTTGATAGCTGTAGATGCCTAGTCCCGCCGTGCCCAGGACCGCGAGCAGGACCAGCCAGCGCAGCTCGACGGCGATGCGTATGATGCGTTCAAACATGATGGTGTCCTAGTCGTTATCTTTGGCGCTGCTCTTGCCGAGTTCGGCCTTCAAGATGAAGCTGTTGGCGGCGTATGGCACGCCCGTTTTCAGCCCGTTGACAATTTCGCTGTGCCGGCCATCTGAGCGACCGACCGTCACAACCTGAGTACGAAAACCATTCTTCGTACGCACGAATATGGTTGGTTTGCCCGCCAGGTCCTGTAGCGCGTCGGCGCGCACGGCGACCGGAACATTGACTTCCCCGTCGGCGACGTCGAAGTCCGCGAACAGTCCGGGGCGCCATTGTGTGTTCGGATTGGGTAGGACGACGCGCGCGAGCGCGCTGCGAGACTGGTCGCCGACCAGCGCACTCACGTAGGTAATCTTCCCGATAGCGGAAGTATCCTGTTGCCGGACCCGTACCGTGACGCTATCGCCCACGCGCACGGCGCCAAGATTATTCGCAGGGACGTTGATGTCCGCCCACACCGTGGTCAGGTCGGAGACCTGAAACAGGGGCGTGTCTTCCTTGACGGCGTTTCCTACCACCAGATGCTTCTCCGTCAGCATGCCATCGAACGGGGCGCGTACCTCATATCGGTTCAAAGCCGTCCCATTCGTTCCAGCCGCGCCTAGCGCCGCCAGTTTTTGCTGGACATTTTCTTTCACGACCGTCGCTTCGGTGAAAGCCTGCTCAGCCAGCAGAAAATCCTGCTCGGCCGAGATACGCTCCTTCCAGAGCACACGTTCCCGCTCATAGGAGGTTTTGGCCAGCGCCAGTCGATGCTGGGCGACGTTCAACTCGCTGCGTAGGTCGGAGATCGTGGCGCTGGCGATGGTCGCCAGCACGTCGCCACGCTTGACATGTTGCCCCAGTGTTCCGGTAACGGATTCGATGATGCCGGCCACCCGTGGGACCACGATGGCGGTTTTGTCGCCGTTTGCCCGGATTTCACCCGACAAGGTCAGCATCGTACGGATGGTGTCCGCCTGTGACATCTCGATCGTGACACCCGCCTGGCGGGCCTGCGCATCGGACAGGGTAACGACGCTGTCGCCGCCAGTACGATCCGATTCCGCCGCCGTGCCGGCGACGGCGGATACAGGGGCCGCGACCGTGCTCGCCGATGGGCCGCTGGCAGGCTTGTCGTCATCGTCGCGTTGACCGCCGCGTTCCATCCCCAGAATGAGACCGCCGATCAGCACGCCAACGGCGAGCATGGCGGATATGTAGCGCAATTGTTTTCCGGTGGGCTTGTTCACGGGGAGGTCTTTCCATTGAGCGAATTGGTGGCAATAGGTGCGCCGGTCAGGCGATCTATCTCGGCATGCGCGCGATGCAAGGATGCGACCGCGTTCAGATACTGCGTTTTTGCCTGCAGCAGGGTGCGTTGAGCGTCGAGCACGTCGAGGAAGGTGAATTTCCCGAACTCGAAGCCCTTTACCGCCGCGTCGTAGGCGCTCTGAGCGCCGGGCAGGATGTCGTTACGCAAGAGCACGACAGCGTCACGCGCAGCGGTCCATTGCTGATGGAACTGCAACAGGTCGGCGCGCACACGGCTTTCGGTGGCGCTCAACTCATCGCTCGCCTTGTCGGTTCGGCGTAGTGCCTCCAATACATTGCCATGGTTCCGGTCGAACAGCGGCAGCGGCACGGATAAGCCGATGAGCGCTTGATTGCGTCCGATGTCCTCGGCCCGCTTGACGCCGACGCTAACTGTCACGTCCATGGTCCGCCGAGTCTTCTCGACCTCGGCCAGCGCGCTCCGGCGATCTACCTCCAGGGCAGCGCGGCGCACCGACGGCGACGCGGCGATCAACGTTGCGATGTCCCCAAACTTGGGAACATCCGGCATATCGCCAAGTACCCCATTGGCAACGCCAAAACACTGCACATCTCCATTCCACATCGCGCATAAGCGGCCGCGAGCGGCGACTACATCTGTGTTCGCCTGGGACCGTTCCAGCATGGCGTTCGCCTGGGCGACCCGCGCCTTGGTTTCTTCGACAGGAGAAATCTTGCCAGCAGTAACACGCTTGCCGGCGATCTCGCTCCCTCGCTGCGCCAGGACCACCGCGGCATCCGCGAGCACAAGTCTTTCCTGGGCGACGAGCACATCGAAAAATGCGGCGATCACGCTGGCGCGAATATCGGCCACCTTGACAACACGGTCGGCAGCAGCGGCGTCCCGCGCGCGCTCGCCGGCGGCGATTCGCGCATTCCGCTTTCCTCCCAGTTCGACTATCTGGTTGAGCTGCACCGTCGTGGTCCTGGTCGCCTTTTTGAGATCTTCCAGTGAATACGCGAGTTCCGGATTGGGCCGTGCTCCCGACTGCACCAGTGCCGCCTCCGTGGCAGCGACCTCGCCTGTGGCGGCGCGAATATCGCTGTTACGCCGTGTGGCCAACTGGATGGCTGCATCGAGCGACAAAGTCGGAACGAATTCCCCGTCGGGCAATGGCGCCGGAGTGCCAGTAAATTCCGCGTCAGTAGCGGCACTCCAGGCGCTGGATGCGGGCGCGTAGCTACCTGACAAGCAGACGATAAAAATGACGGTCGCGCGGACAGTTTGCGGCAAGCGCAATATCCGAACGACCCTTGTATAAACATGGGCCATGAATGATTCCTGTAAAACCTGATGACGTGACAAAACAGGCGCAAGCGCGCCGGATCAAGAAATGGTTTAGTTCAGGAACATATAGGAGGTCGATCCAGAGGGATGGGGTTTGCGGATGTAAAACCTGAGACCACTATCGCCAGATGAATGTCCGGCTCGGCAGCGCCAACAAAATAATCGTGCACGGGCATATCTGCCAAATTTGACAGCGACGCGTAAAGACCTGCCGCATGACTGACTTGGGTTCTCTCGGGCTTGGCGACCGGATTGGTCTGGGGCGCGACCACCGATTCATGTTGAACCTGTGACTGTTCTTCCAAAACTTCATCCAGAAACGGCCAATCACCCAAGTTCAAGACGAAGGTGAGCAAAACAAAATAGCTGGCGGCCCGGAAGAATTTCAACATAGTGCAAAGACTAACATAGGTCAGAGGTAGGCTGGCTAAGAGGAGTCCTCTTGTGAGGGGATGGCGTATTCGAAGGTGCATAATCGGACGCTTGACGGGTTGACATGCAACGTTTATAAACCTTGTAGTCACTTTAAGGTCAAGCATCATGACGATATCTTTTTCAATCGGCCAACTGGCCAGTGCCGCACAGACGCCTTCGGCGACCATCCGGTATTACGAAAAAATCGGACTTCTTTCCACTCCATCGCGCACCGGCAGCAACTACCGGCAATACGACAAGGAGGACCTCGATCGGCTCGCCTTCGTGCGGCGGGCCCGGGAAATCGGATTTACGATCGACCAGGTGCGTAGCCTACTGGCGTTCTCCGACCAGCGCGATGCCGACTGCTGCGCGGTGATGGCCATGACGTCCGAGCATTTACATGCGGTTGAGCAGAAGATTGCCGATCTGGTGGTGCTCAAGGAGCAATTGGCCAACATGTTGGCGTCGTGCCAGGGCGGGACGGTGGCCAACTGCAGCATCATCGACACATTGCAGCCCAGGCAATGACCCCACCGGCGCATTGTGCTTGACGTTAGAGTAGCTTCAAGGTGTACGCTTGACGGATGAATACAGATACCGGCTTTACCCAGGAACCGTCCACAGCAGCCACACCCCGTCGCGCGAGTATCCTGCATGTACCCAAGATGGACTGTCCATCGGAGGAAAGTCTAGTCCGCATGGCACTGGAGCCGGTGCGCGGTATTCGCGCGGTTAAATTTGATCTCAACGAACGTACCGTCACCATCGATCACGCTGGCGATGCACAGATGTTTTTAGACGCGTTATTGCCCTTAAATCTGGGGGCGCAGTTGCGCGAAAGCGTTCCAATCGGCACTGCTCAAGGCAACGTAGTTACCACGCTGCTTATTCCAAAGATGGACTGCCCATCGGAGGAAAACCTCATTCGCATGGTGCTTGGGGGTGTGGCTGGAGTCGGCTCGCTGGATTTTGACCTTGCCGCACATACGCTGAGGGTTACACACCAAGGCAACGCCCAAACAATTCTTGCCCGCCTCGCACCGTTTGGCCTCGGCGCCCAGTTGATTAATTCCAAACCCGCCACCGACAGCGCCTGGCCGGAAAATGAAGCGGTTGACGACGCCAGCGAGGCGCGGACACTGCGCTGGCTGCTGGCGATCAACGGCCTGATGTTCCTGGTCGAGATGGTCTGGGGTGTTCTAGCTGAATCGACAGGCCTGATCGCCGACTCGCTCGATATGTTTGCCGATGCCGCGGTCTACATCCTGGCCCTGTATGCAGTGGGCCGCTCTGTGGCATTGAAGCGCCGTGCTGCTCACTTGGCTGGGTGGCTTCAGGTTATCCTCGCGCTGGGGGCACTGGGCGAAGTGCTGCACCGTGGCGTGACTGGCAGCGAGCCCGAATCGGTCGCCATGATGGGAATTGGCGCTGTCGCGCTGGTCG
Source organism: Duganella vulcania (assembly GCF_009857655.1). Taxonomy (NCBI): domain Bacteria; kingdom Pseudomonadati; phylum Pseudomonadota; class Betaproteobacteria; order Burkholderiales; family Oxalobacteraceae; genus Duganella; species Duganella vulcania. The sequence continues at coordinate 13,499 of NZ_WWCX01000041.1, read as the reverse complement.
CTAACGTGATCTGTCTGATGCTCATCGCCAGGAAACGTCATCACGGCGCCCACATGAAGGCGAGCTATATTTTCTCGGCGAACGACGTGATTGCCAACCTGGGCGTGGTCATCGCTGGCGCTCTGGTGACATGGACTGGCTCACCGTATCCGGACCTGATGGTGGGCTTTGTCATCAGCTTGATCGTCCTCATCGGCGCACGCCGCATTTTACGTTTGCAGTGATACCGAGGCCGGGGCACTGTTTGAAGGCAGTCTCTCGCGATGCAATTGCGTTATGCGAATTTAATGATTACGGGCGTATTGCTTGCACATTGCTATAACAGCCGCCAATTCGCTGGTGTCCGATCTTTGGCATAGCAACTCAAGCACGAGCTCGATTTGGACTTTGCTTGGAATGATTTCGGTGGGACTATGTACCATCCAGCCGATCAGTAAGGGCGACAATTCGTTCGCAGGCATGGACAGTACCTCTTTTCGAGTCGGCACGCGCACATGGAATTTGCGCCGTCCGTGATAACTATCAGCCCATTTTTTCGCAGACTCGATGTTCTCTAACGGAGTGCCGAACCATTCAAAGTCATTTTGCATGAGAAGCATCTCTCCAAAGTTCAGGCGCCATAGTACCGCATCTGATAATTGATCAATGTGCGCTGACTCAGATTTCCCTAACCGCTTGATCACACGACTCCATAGGATGCCATCGCACAACGACTGGCTATGGCGCTACCGATTACCTTTGGGCCAATCACACCGGCCGGTGGCCCAGCGCGATAACGCCGGCCCCCACGAGTGCCAAACCGACGCCGATATAGTCATTCCACGTCGGAGCGACGCCATCAACAAAATACAGCCATCCTATTGCCGTCGCAATATAGATGGCGCCATAAGTGGCGTACACGCGGCCACTCGCGTCAGGGTGTAGTGTCAACAGCCAGACGAACACCATTAAGCTCAACGCCGCCGGCAGCGCTAGCCACGTTGAACCCCGGCCGGTCAACCACAACAGCGGAAGGTAGCAGCCGAGCAACTCGGCAATGGCGGTGGCGAAGAACAAACCAAAAGTGCGCGCAAGCGCGATCGAATCCATAGTCATTTGCGTTTCAATTCCTTGGTGATCAATGCCGAACTGGCCGCGGCCGGAACGGCGCAGCATGATACGTCAGTAGCGGAGACGCAAGCGGCCGGCGTCGCCAGGTCGTCGATTATCACGCAATCCTTCGTCAGCCCGCCGCTGCAAGCGGTGTCGCAACTGCAGACGAAGGCCGCCAGGCTCGCTTCCAGTTCGCGCATTTCCGCCAACTTGGCCCGCACCTCATCGAGATGGAACTGGGCCAGGTCGCGCACTTCGACGCAGGCGCGGTCTCCATCCTCGAACAGATCGGTGAGTTCGCGCACTTGCTCGATCGGAAAACCAAAATCCCTGCAGCGCTTGATGAATGTCAGGCGCTTGAGGTCGATCTCTCGGTAGTAGCGGTGACCATTCGAGGCGCGCTCTGGGCGGGGCAACAACCCGATTTTCTCGTAGTAGCGGATGGTTGGCACGCTGCAGCGCGTTTGCACCGACATCGTGCCGATGGTGAGATTCGGGTCTGGCATGACAGGATTTCCTCAAATAGTGCTTGCACCTAAAGTTACTTTAGGTCTTATGGTGTAGGCAAGCAGTATTTCAATCACCAGAGAGGTTCATCTTATGACATTGACAAATAAATGGCGCAACGTCGCAACTACCGGAGCTGGCGTTGCAGCTGCGGCCGGACTGGCTTGTACGGCTTGTTGTCTCCCCTTGATTGCGCCGATTGCCGCTTCCTTGTTGGCCGGTGTCGGCGCGTACTGCCTCGACGATGTGATAAATCCCTGGTTCGTCAGTGTGGTTGCCGGGATTGCCTTCGTGTCAATATTTGGCTGGCTGTCGTACCTCCGTCGTCGGTCGCGCCTACGCGCAGGAAAAGGTACTTGTGGCTGTCAGGGCGAGCGCGGCTCGAATGCAGCTTCGTCAGCGGAGTCAGTGATGAATGTCAGCAAGCCGGCGCCGATCGCCTGTACATTGTCGGCCGCGAATTTCAAAGAGCGCGCCGACTGGCTGCGTGATTTGACGTCCCGCGCGCTACTGAGTCATCAGCTCGATGAGTTACGTCTGCACCTGTCATACCGACTGGAGGCGGCGGCTGACGTCGACAAAATGGTTTTTCAGGAGCGGGAGTGCTGTGGCTTCCTAAGTTACACCGTCCGTCGCACGGCTGTGTCGATTGACGTGACAGTGACGGCGCTGCTTGACGTCGGCGCCGATGCTCAGATCTTGTTTTCGCATCTACTTCCTGGATAGTTGACGCAACTACAGGCGTGCAATCGTTTTAAACTCTTGGATTTTTGGCTTTGCGCACTATAATGTTAAATATACTTAACATTACTTGGTTCTAACATGAATCTGGCCCAGATTGGTGGTGAAATTCACAATAAGCGCGTCCAGGCTGGTCTGCTGCAGGAGCACCTGGCCAAGTTTGCTGGCCTTTCCCGCGTCACGATTAATCAATTGGAAAATGGGACGCTGAAGGACTTAGGCTACACCAAGCTCAAGGCCGTGATGGACATTGTGGGTATCGACATGGAAACAGTACAACCCTCTGGATTGAAAAGCGCGTTGGTGATCGCTGCGCGCAGCATCAGCACCAGTTACCGGGACGTCGTGACGCCCGAGATGCTGTCGCTGATGCTGCGTTCCGGCCAGGCACCTGAACAATTCCAGCCGCACTTGATGGCGTTGCTTGATGAGACTCCGCTGCCGGTCGTCGTAAAGGCAGTGACCGAGGCGGCGACGCCGGACGTGCCTGCGAAAAAGATCATGAAGAACTTGAGCTTGTGGGCTGAGCAGTGGCAAGTATGCAGAACAGTCTGGTGATGGCGGGCGATCCGGGCATCCCGACGACATGGGAGACACTGTTTTCCAATGCCCTGACGGTCATCGACTTCGTGGCGGCGCCGAACCTGACAACACCAGGCTTCGCGATTGAAACGATACTGGGGCAACAGGTCCGGGCGGAGACCTCCGTGGAAATCATCGCCAAGAAGATGTGGCATCGAGGCGATCGCATTACGGGGCGCGATATCTTCGACTTTGCGTTGATTGCTGAGCGGGAGCCCAAGGCACTCATGGCGGCCGCCGAATGGATGGTTCGCCATGCCGCCGCAGTATTCCAGCAACTCGACGAGCGATATGAACCGTTAAAAAAGCAATTTGAGGCGGTCGATGCCCTCAATTTTCACCCGACCTTCGACCAGGCCTGTGGCACCCTAAAAGCAATGCTAACAGCCATGCTCGAAGAATCGCCCCAGCGAAAAAGTGACGCGCCGGACGTTGACGACGGACCGCACGATGGGCCAGCAGTAACGGGAACGTGATGCGTTATCCAAAGCCACAAAAAGGCAACCCGCACAAACTGACGATCGATCAGCATATTTTTCCCAAGGCCTGCATAGCCCGTTTCGCCCGTGAGAATGGCACGGTGCAGGTGCGCCGTAAAAGCAACGAGCAAGATCTGTGGCTAACGCCTGGCAACTCGTACTTTTGCGCACGCCGCCTGTGGGACCAGAAGGCCGAATCCGTCTTCATGAAGGTGATCGAGGATCAGTACCAGGACGTCGCAAAGAACATAGTCGCCGGCGCCGTTACCACGCTTGATGCTGCGATGAATGCGGCTGTCACCGACATGTATCTGCTGTGGACTCTCCGGCACGAACGCTACCTTAATCCGCTTCCTGATATCCGAATGAATATGGTGGCGCCAGAGCGAGAGATGTCGATCGACACGCAAGAGATCCTGGAGGCCAACGGCTATGTGTTCGCTTCGCCGGACAATACCCTCGCCAGCCGCTTCATGACTGGATTGCGCTTTACGATCGAGATGGGCAGGGAGCGGCAACGAATGGCGGGCAAGAGATGGGGTATATTGAAGGCGGCCGATGCCGAATTTCTGGTCCCAGACAATTTTTCGGCATACAGCGTCGTTCCGCTATCGCCTACGATCGCTCTCGTGGAGGGACACGCGGACCAGCAGATCGGTTTCCACCAGGTCGCCGATATCAACGGCCGGGCGGTCCATGGCTCCCGCCGCTACTATTTTGCTCGGGACATCACCCGCTGTCCCATCCTGAAACATCGCATCTAGGATGGCCTGTTCCAGCGCCCGGCGGGCTAGGCCGCTTCTTCTGCTGCGATCAGACCGAGATCCGAAAGCAGCTGCCCCCAAATAAATACCAGCATAAGCACAAGGGCGTATTGCATGTAAGGACGACGGCACGTATGAAGGTCAAGTTCTTACGCTCGAACCAAAATGGTGACCAGGCTGGAATTGGTGGGGCAGGAGCGGAAGTCGGTCTTGCTGAACAAAGAGGTACGGCGGCTGCAAGCCATCGCGACCAATTGTCCCAAGAAAAAACGATCAGGACTCAGGGCCGAATAGTTCATGAAGAGCTGGCGCGGCGTGATACCGGACCCGCAACTGGACCGCGACGGAGTTGATATCCCGAGGCGAGTCCCTTTGGCATGGCTGCCGCCACCGCCATAGTGCAGGGCTGCCTGAGTTAGTTATAGCATTATCGAAACTTAGTTAAATCAATAAGTTACAGCAGCATTTGAGTTTTTTTACACGAATCCCGGCCGACCCTCTATTTGGGCTGATGACGTCGTCGGCTGTCAAAGCACTTGCGCATGAGCTGGTAAGCGCTAAAGTTATGATGCCGGAACATTCTCGGCAGAAGACATTAGATGGTTGATTTTTGAGAAGGAAAGCGCACGTGACAGATTTGGTTCCGGTGAGTGTTCAAAACGGCCGTTTGGTGACGGCCACGCATGCCCACGGGCTAGGGCCGGTAGCCGACGACTGGCAAGCGGCCCAGGTTTGGCTCGACGCCATTGCAACGCGGGGACGTAAAAACTCGGCTGAAACGGTCGCGACATATGGGTATCACCTCGACAAAGTGCGCTGGTTCTGTGAGAACGTCCACCCCGTCAGCCCCTCCCGATGGACGATGCAGGACGTTGACGCGTTCTGCAAATACCTGGCGGATGTGCCCGAAGATGCGATTTGCGCCCGAGATCCGCTGACTGGCGCTTTCGCCAGCAGACACGATCCGGGATACTCGCCATTTCGCAAGCAGCCGGCCGTCAGCAGTCAGGCCGACATCAAACGGTTTGCCCATGCGATGTTTCGCGCCTGGCGGGACATGGGCTACATTCACATCAACCCGATGGCCTTACACGGTGCCGGCACCATGCGCAAGATTAACCCGGAGCGGGCCGTGTCGATCGACCTTTACGATATGGTGTTTGAGGCGATGGATGCGGAGGAAAAGCGGACGTTCACCGCCAGGCAACTGGCGGCGCGTGACCGCTTTATTCTCATCGCACTGCGCGAGCTCGGCCTTCGGGCCAGCGAGTTAATCAAAGCCAGCATGTCAGCGTTCTATAAGCTGTCCGACCCACAAGATAAGAGGACGTATTGGGTCATGCGGATCGGTGAGGAAACCTCCAAGGGGCGCAAAGAGCGCAAGCTGCCTGTCCCGAAAGTGGTGATGGACGCCCTGGGCGTTTATCGCGAGGCGTTTGGCATGGACACTGAACCCTCCTCCGTCGAGGAAATTTCGCTGATCCTGTCTGTCAAGACTGATCGTTCCAAAGCCCATGCCAGCGGGCGCCTCATCAAAGACGTTGAGTCCCGGCGTTTTTTTCAAGCCTGGCTGCCTGTTACCACCCGCCACGGCCTCTATCATATTGTCAAAGGCAGATTGGAAAAGGCGGCCAAAATACTGGATGAAATTGGTGAGCCTGAGCGAGCGGCGCATTTGCGTCGGGCCTCAACACACTGGCTTCGGCATACCTTTGCCAAGGCCGCCCTCCTGACTGGACAGGACGTGCGCACCGTCGCAGCTTGGCTTGGCCATAGCGACCTGGCCACAACAATGATCTACACCGAGCAGGAGGCACTTGACCTGATCCGTGCGAGCAACGACAGCAGGCCAGGCTTTCTCGCTGCCGAATAGTATGCCTCCGTCCATTGCTCCTTTGTTCCTTGCCGATGGGCTGTTCGCCGCCACAGTGGGCGCAACGGCGTAATGCGGTAGCCACCCATGCTGTGACTTCGCGATTGACGGCACGCCAAGAAATCAATAAGACTGTACATGGCAACGCTGGGAACGTCTCTCGTAGAAGCGAAACATCCATAGCTAAAGGCGCGTAAGCGCCTCTTTTTCTATTCGGTTTTCGTTTTTTCCTCGTTTTTTTTTCCGAACAGAGCCCGCTTTCCACCTGCGCAGCACAAGCCTGCAGTAACTTCCTGCGCCGGTTTATCAGCGCCGCTTCGAAGTGACTTTGGAAGTACTGGATTCAAGCTGTTTTTCCACGGCCTCAATAACCGAAGACGCGCGCACGTCAAGCGCAGCGCACAGCTTAAAGATGACCCGGATGGAAGGCTGATTGATGCCGCGTTCTATCAGGCTCACATAGTTGCGTTCCACCCCCGCCTCAAGACCGAGCTGTTCCTGCGATAGCCCCGCCTCCTTGCGAAGAGCTCGCAACACCACGCCGAACGCGATCGCTGGATCGTCCAAAAAATTCCTCCCAATATATTGGGAGTGATCTTGGTCTTAGGGTATTATTTCGTCTTCACAATATATTGGTAATTTTGCGGAAATCTGCTGCGACGTGAAGCCGCCTCTGCAAAGTGCCCCAGCCATGCATGGGACGGCGCTACCGCTAAAGGAATTTATTATGCTACGAACAATGGATGATCACGCCATGCGTACCATCCCTGCCCTGCATGGACTTGGCACAAGGATGTGGCGAGCGGTAACGATGGAGCTTCGCGTCCCATATTACTTCGTCTGCCACGCCGTCAAGGAAGACGGCATATGGCTGCACGAGAGCTGTTTCTTATGGCGCGAAGCGGACGTTATCGATCTTTGCCAGGACGTCGTCCAGGACGTGCGCCGCAAAATCTCGCAATTGAGCATGTTGCTGCCCGCGGAAAGCGGCCGATGGGTGATGGAGGAAGTCGAGGAAGTCTGGACACTGCCCGCCGCGGACGAACAGGCAGCCATCTTTTTTGCGCGTGATCGTCGTCAGATGGGGCACACCACTGATATGCCGCTCGCCACATTTGACCAAGAAAAACAGAAAATTTACTCCCGGCCCCGGGCACGCAATAAAGGAAATATACGATGAAATTTTTCGTCATGATCGCCATCTCACTGTGCGCGGCCGGCTGTTCCAAGTCAGATGAGCGGGTGATCGTCTATGTCGACTCCAAAGAAGCACGGGACAAAGGTCTTGAGGTGATTGCAAAACGTCAGCGCGATCTGGCCGAGTCGGACAAGATGCTTGACGCGGAACTTGAGGCTGCCAAGAACAAGCCAACAAAACCAAGCAAATGATCTCTGCGACGTTGTCCTACGTCTCATGGCAAGCAACCACCCATTGGCATAATGTGGACACCAAGGTACTGAGCGTCTCGATGGATGATGTGTGTTTTAACTATACGCCCCAGCCATCGGGCATACCTGGCGAGCCAGGGCGCGGCCGACGACCGCGCCGTCGACAAGCTGGTCCAGTTCGCGGCGGCATTCGGCTGACAGTGGAAGGCGGACCAAACTGAAGGGGGCGATACACTGAGCGAAAGAGCAAGGAGCAATCCATCAAGCAAACAAACAGACTCAGCGCCTCAATTTAGACAATACTGTGCATTCCGAGCCGTCGGGCTCGTCAATCTCTTGCATCGGTCTATCTCTGCGCACGAACGGCCAAAGTGGCATACCATCGACTTTCGGGAAAAAAATTGCCCCTTTTTCCGTCCTCATTACACGCCCGTCAAGAATAGGGGTAAGAACACTTGCTGGGAAGCCAGTACCTTCAAATAATTTCTGAATTGGCCAATCACTATGTTTTAAAACGATGGAATGAATGATGCCAAACAACCCTAGCAAATAAGCGTGGAGCACTACTCGAAGCAGGCGCTCACCAAAATACCACCTTTCAAGCGGCGGTGGCATGGTGATAATTGTTGCATCATGCAGATTGATTGCAGAGTAGAATGCACGTCCCTCCAGTGTATAACGTAACAAACAGTAGGTCAGGACTAGTCGCGGCCAGCTTCCGATGCTCTCTTCATTCCCCTCGGAATTTCTAAAGCGAATGCACGCAGCCGAAATTTCGTGTATCTCATCTGGCTGATTAAAGACCCAAGCTTCGAGCCGTCGTAAAGTAGCTTGGTATTCGCGTTGCCTCAATTTCATAGCCTGTGACCGGGTGCGCTCATCATCCGTCAAATCTCGTGCCCATGAAAAACGGTCAATCTTCCATTGCAACCTCACGATCCCACGGAACGTTGATGCCCTAGCCTCGCCCGCTTGAGCATGCATATGATAAATAATCCTGTGCAACTGCTCTTGTGAATGAAACACGCTAAATCGCTCAGTACTCTCGCATAAATCTCGATCTTTAATGCTGGACGTCATTCTTCCGAATGAACTCAATCTAAGAGCATAATCCCTGAAAGGTTGAAATCTCTGCTCGATCACAGTGGCATGGTCACGCAAGCTCAAGTGCTCAGCAAGACTCGGCGCTTCTCCAGATAAAAAGTTCTTACACTGTTTGCATCGATACCGATACTGGCTTAGCCAGTTACCGCGCTTTAAAGGAAAGGGCTTCTTACCGCAATGTTGGCATAAATCAGTCAATTCGCATCCATGTACAGGACAAGTCCGGACGAACTCATAGGAAAAGAAAACGCTGTGGTAAGCGCCTAGCAGGCAAAATGGGCAATAGCGAAAAGTGGTTATCAGGATTGAGCCGATTTGGAAAATTTCCAGCTTGTCCTGCCAACAGGTGAGTCTGCGCCAGTAGTCGTCTCGGGTATAAAAACGGGAAAAGGATTCACGAAATTTATTCGAAGGTTCAAGCAGTTGCGAATAAGATTTCCCGTTACGCCATCCTAATCGGGCGCTTGCCGAATCGTATGATTCGAAAGGCAAAGGCGTAAGTTTTAGCCCAAGCAAAAGATGAGGAGCACTCATAAATTTACCTTTAATCTACGGCCCTTCTTTTCACTACTTGCAATTGCTGCCGCCTCAGCGATCAGCGCATATTGATTGCATTCACTCCACAGATCTGCAGGTAGAGCTTTGCGACTAATATCTAATTCGGCAATAGCGATGAGAAAACGACGAATTGCCAAAAATAGCTGGCGGGCTGATACACCGTTACGGCTGACTCCTCCGGGGACCAAGTCATTCAGTGAGCGCAGCATTGGCGTTACCTGTGTTTCCATCCGAAGTCCACTTTCCCAAGCATTCGGAGCAAAGTACTTCGTCCAAGGACAATCGCCGTTTGCAGGGTAGCAGGCCTTGTCCATTATCGAAAATAGGTTTGTAAAATCTGATTCTTCCTTGAGCGATTTAAACTGTACCTGCCTCAGGGTGAAGCGGCTCACTAAATCCAGCCTACCGCGCTCCCTTAACCTCTGAGCCACTCGAGTAAATTCCGGCTCTTGACCCATCATGAAGACGACGAAATGCACGTCTACCCGCTCCAGTTGATTGCCTATATCTTTTAGAAAGCAGAAGTCTTGGAGCGCCATTCCCTGGGCCTCGTCGATAAGCAGCACCACCATCTTTTCAGATCCGCCCAAACCTGCCTCTTCTAACGCGGCGCCAAGGCGTACTCGTAAATCGAATGTTTCACCTGCTATGTCCGTGATCCCCACCGTCAACAAGAAATTTTTAAAAAATGCTCGGATCGACGGCACTTGCTGGTTATCAACGATATGACGGAAGATCGGCACGTTGGGAAAAATCTTTCTCAACTCGTGCTCTGCCATGATGAGGCCGCGGCTCTTTCCATACCCGCTGGTCGCCGTAAAGCAGCATCCTAACTCCCGCAAAATAACCGCACGCCGCATCGCACCGACCATTTCTTTAATGGGCTCCGTCGGCAATACCAAGGTTTTACCGAAAAGCGGGTGCTTCGTTAACGAGAGAAGTTCGTTCGCTGAGCGCCCGTCGACGCTCGGGGGCTCACATGCGTCATCTGACTTACCAGGCTCGGCATCTGGCTTCTCAGATAGGCTGGCTTTCTTTTTCATGGCGTTACTCCGGCTGATGCAAGCTCTTAATGTTGAATGGGACATCCAGAAAAAGCGACTGCATCGAACTGCCTGACTGCGCGGCCTCGCGATCTCGCCGGACTGATGGCGTGCCGTCAGATTCATGCTCACTCGGGTGGTTTAGTGGCGCTTGCTTTGCGGCGGCTTTTGCGACTGCCAGCGCTGCCTTTCTAACGTTCGCCTTATTCATCCCGTTGGTGTCTTCTATCGCTGTAGCGGTAGCAAGTGTGCCAGCCCAGTCGTCTGAATGCATTTCTCGACGAACTTTGCGCCGGTGGTTGGTGCCTTCGCGATTTAAGATACTACGAACGCTCCAGCTTATTTCAACTTCTTGCCATCGATTCGGTGGCAACAGCTTCCCTAAAACTTCACCGGTTTCCACACAAACGGCATACGCTATACGAGCATCACGAAGCGAACTGTAGATTTTGAGATGCTGTCCTATCAGAGCAAAATCAGAGCTGATGATCTCATTCGTGTACCGCCAAGGTCCTACTTTCACGTAGGGGCGCTCACCCTTCTTGCGATTTCCGCGTACCGTCACAATGTCGGTGTGATACATCAGTAACGGTAACTCCTGGGTAGTAGCAGGCAGCGGCGAAGGTATGAAGGTGCTTCCATAGTTATCGATAGCAGCCGCCAGTGCGTCCATCGGCGAGCCCATCATGAGAGCGCCGGTTGGGGAGCAATTTTGTAGCAAAATCTGATGTTCGAGCGCCGAAGTGATGTCGGATAATTTCAACTCAAATGCGACGGCATTTTGCTCCGGATTGTTTTTGCGCGAGTCCAGCGGGCCAGAGCCGTAGGTGCAGGGACTACGTTGCAACCCTGAGCGGGTGGTCTGACCGAACACTCTTTCGATTGTATCCCTGCCCCACCATGCTTTTACAGGCCCAAGATGAACGGCGCAGCCAATAGTATCAACTACGTTGTCTATCACATCAAAGGCTACGTTTGACCAACCGTTATCCATTCTCAAAATCGAAAACCCCTGCCCAGCTAGCTGCTCAAACATTTGGTTGGGAAACACTTTGTTTCCCAAGCCGATTGCGAGCGCGCAGCTCTTGCTTCCAGCAACCAGAGGAATGATGGCGGACTCAATAGTTTCCAGAACACTGTCCGCGCTGGGGTTTATTTCTAGTGCCAGAACTGCACCGATAATCAGATCATATCGCTCTTCAACAATCGCTCCTACATACCACCTAGGTAAAGGAACCTTGATTTCCACACCAAATGGACTGGTGATCGAGATCATTGAGGCGGAATCTACTTTATGAAAGTCCAGTTGCACCGCGTTGAATGGACGCATTGTCGGGACAATGGGTTCTATGCCGCGGCCGACAGTAAGGCGCGCTGCAGCCTGTTCGCCCGCGCGAGCTCTCACCCATTGCTCTGGATATGGAGAGCTCAATGAATTACAGTAGGCTCGGAGTGCTTCAAGCCCTTCGGTCTTGGTGCTAAGTGGCCATTCATTGGGTTGTAGTCCGTGTTCCTCCAACCACCGTATGAACTTATTGTGGAGGTCGCAAATGCGCATTCTGACGTCGTGGAATTTGTTCTTTGGCTCCCGTGGTAGATAGAGTTCATGAACTAATTTTTGCAGCATCGGGTAGCGCTCAAACAGCTGACCCAGTGCACCAGTGCTCCCATTGTTCGCCTCCCCAGGTACACAAACAACCGGAGCGGTTCGTTCGTAATTTTTGATGTGCATGTTCGGGGCCAGAGCGCGGAATCCCCAGATTCGTCCATCGGCAGCAACCTCGCAGCAGCGCTTGAGCAAACGATGAACTTCACTTCGGATTATTCCGCTATCTGCCGCAATTTGCGTATGTGGTAGCCCAGCGAGATACATCCGAATAGCCTGAATACGATTTGCAACCAGTATCTTGTCTTCACCAACGAAGCACTCAACATCCACTGCGGGCCATTCGGCGACTGGTAGGATTGAGCTTCGTTTGGAAAATCGGCTTCGGCCCATTACTGCTCTCCAAAACGGATCACGCTGTTTCGTGTTAGCGGCTCGCCAGCAGTATCAAAAGAAGCCGTACCTTTTTGCAGCATTGATGCGACTAAACCGAGCATCTTTCCTTTGTCAATCTGTGGCAGTGCTAAAAGTTCACCTAGGGAGCAGCTACGCGTTTTCGATACTGCGGCAGTGAGCACATCTACTTCGCCAAACAAATGTAATCTCCAGACTCGGTTCATCGCTGCACATAAGAATATCCAGTTATCAATGAGGATGCGCTGCTCAGAGAGCCATTCGTCAGTAACAATTCTTATGCCATCTTTTTCAGCAACGTTTTCGAATTTGGACCGACGAGCCTTGGACCCGCGCAGCCGCACCGTATAGTAATTCGTGATTACTCCGTCAACGGATTGGGAACTGAGTTGGGGTTCAACCTTATCAGCAGTAACGGCATTGTCAGTGGTTCCGCACGGTGAGTAGGATCGCACTTGGAGGTCGGCTTCAAGTGTTATAGCCAGCAGATATAAGGGTTCGCCCGACAGCACAAATCTGCAGCCGTTTTTTGGCGACCGCATGTACCAAAGATCAACCTTCTTCCCAACAAGCTTACGTACGGAAAGCGGTGATGGTGTTGCCCCCTCAGCGGATTCAAATGCCCGAACTCGTTGCATGCCGCCCCCTTCAGGTCACTAAAGCCTAAGGGCGCTAATTTGTACCGAGGAATTCTCGATCTCGTAACGATGTCCGACATTGCGCCCATCACAGCGGGACAAAAACGCCTCACGTGACGTGTTCTCGCAAACGTTCAGCCGACCGCTATCAAATCAATCTAGCAGGCACGAGCAAGCGTAAAAGCAGTTTTTCAGTTTAGACAGCACTATCACCTGGAAGTGTTGCTTACGAAAGACATCACCCTACTGTGTCTAAAGACTTGGATCGAATAAACAGCCTCACCGCACGCGTCATAAATTATGAGATGTGCTCATGTCGAAGCCCGATTTCCGGTCGAGGCAAAACATATGACAGTCGTTCCGCTAAATCGACGGTTTCACAGCGAAGATACCCGTGCCTCTGGCACTGTCAACTGTCTAAACATTTGCCTTTAGACGCTCGCTCTAACCTAAATCTGCCAACATTCCTTACCCAAAGCTTAGTACAAGGCGAAATGCAGCTTTTTCGCCGCCAAGTATGCATTATTGCGTAAAGCTGACTACGGAATTTATTTGTATACTGATTTACGTAATCAGCTAGCTTGAATCGCCACGACCATTGTAGACACTCCTGAGCCATAATTTAGGCAAAGGAGAAATCATGAGTGGGAAGCGTTACACGGAAGAATTTAAGGTCGCTGCGGTCAAGCAGGTTCTTGAGCGCGGACAC
>NZ_WWCX01000040.1:0-59343 GCF_009857655.1 Duganella vulcania | reverse complement strand
ATGTCGAACAGGTCGGACGAGTGCTTCAGGTGCTGCAGGTAGTCGCGGTAGAACAGCGTCTTGCCCTGCTTTTGCAGGCCGAGGATCCGATCTGGCAACAGCGAAGGCACCCGCAGCGACGGCCGCATCGGCCGCCGGCGCCAAGCCGCAAGCGGCGCTGCTGCGCCACAGCGCCTGCAAAGGCACCATCTACCTGACCTTCGACACCGGCAGCCAGTCGCAGGCCGAACTGATCGCCGACACGCTCAAGCGCCACCAGATCAAGGCCACCTTCTTCCTGGCCAACGAGAAAACCATCAACGGCGATTATTCGCTGGACCCGGCCTGGTCGGCCTACTGGAAGGCCCGCGTGGCCGAGGGCCATGCGATTGGCTCCCACACCTTCGACCACGACGTGCTGGTCAGGGACGGCGCCGACGGCACCCTGCAGGTCAAGCCCGGCTTCGGCGCGCACGCCGGCAAGGTGCAGACGTTGACGCCGGCGCAGTATTGCGAGGAAATCAAACGCGTGGACCAGCGCTTCGTCGAACTGACCGGCAAGCACCTCGATCCGATCTGGCGCGCGCCGGCCGGCCGCACCTCGCCGCGTTCGCTGGCCGCGGCGCAGGCCTGCGGCTACGCCCACGTGGGCTGGGCGCCGGCCGGCTTCTCCGGCGACGAGCTCTCCAGCACGGCCTACCCGAATGCGGTATTGTTGCAAAAGTCCCTGCGCGATCTGCGGGATGGCGACATCTTTGTCGCCCACATGGGCATCTGGTCGCGCAAGGATGCGTGGGCGCCAGCCAACCTGGAGCCGCTGATCAGCGGCCTGGAGCAAAAAGGTTATTGCTTCGCCACGCTGCGCGAGCATCCTGACTATCTTTCACAGTTCAAGCCGAGTTCGAAACACCCATGATGCAATTATTTTCCGACTGGCTGGGCGTCGCCCAAGGCTGGTTGTTCGAGACGGTGATCCAGCCGCTGGTGTTCCAGCTCGGCTTCGGCGAGTTCGTCGAGGAAGCGTTCGAGGGCACCGAATGGCTGCTGATCGGCGTGCTGGAGCTGATCCTGCTGTTCCTGGTGCTGCGTCCGCTGGAGGCGATGATCCCGGTGCACAAGATCACCGACCCGCGCGCGCGCTGGAACGACTTCATCTACACCGTGCTGCACCGCGTCGGCCTGTTCTCGGTGCTGATCTTCTTCACGCTCGATCCGCTGCTGGACAGCCTGGCCGCCATGCTGCGCTTCGAGAGCTTCCATCCGTTCAACCTGGAATCGCTGTGGCCCGGCATCAGCCCGCTGGGCGCCTTCCTGGTGTATTTCGTCGTGCTGGATTTCTTCGACTACTGGTACCACCGCGCCTCGCACCAGTTCAACTGGTGGTGGGGCCTGCACGGCCTGCACCACAGCCAGCAGAACATGAACCTGTGGAGCGACAACCGCAACCACCTGCTTGACGACCTGCTGCGCGACGTCTACATGGGCGTGATCGCGCTGTGCATCGGCGTCGAGCCGTCGCAGTACGTGATGCTGGTGTCGGTCTCGCGCATCCTGCAGAGCCTGCAGCACGCCAACGTGCGCATTCACTTCGGCCGCGTCGGCGAATGGCTGCTGGTGTCGCCGCGCTACCACCGCATGCACCACGCGATCGGCGTCGGCCACGAATCGCACGGCAAGGGCACGCTGGGCGGCTGCAATTTCGCCGTGCTGCTGCCGATCTGGGACATCATTTTCCGCACCGCCAATTTCACGCCGGCCTTTGTCGCCACCGGCATCCGCGACCAGCTGCCGCAGACCGACGCCCAGGGCACGGTCACGCCGGGACGCGAGTACGGCAAGGGCTTCTGGTCGCAGCAGTGGCTGGGCCTGAAGCGCATGGTTGAATACGCACGCAAGGATGTGGTCTGATGAGCAATGTAATCCGTTCCTGGGGGCGCGCCTTCCTGTCGCAATGGCATGGCAAGATGCTGGCGATGAGCCTGGCGCCGTTCCTGCTGGCGGTCGGCGTGTGGGCCGTGGCCTTGTACTTCTGGCTGCAGCCGCTGATCGACTATGTGCACGCGCAGTTCGCCGAGCACAACCTGTTCGCGCCGGCCGGCAACCTGCTCACCTCGCTGGGCCTGGCCTTCCTGAAGACCGTGATGCCGCCGCTGATCGCCATGCTGCTGTTCCTGCCGCTGATGATCCTGACCGCGCTGATCTTCATCGGCGTGATCGCCATGCCGCTGATCGGCCGCCACGTCGGCCTGCGCCACTACCCGCAGCTGGAGCAGCGCAAGGGCGGCAGCCTGGTCGGCAGCGCCGTTACCGCGCTGGGCGGCATGGCGATCTTCATCGGCCTGTGGATCGTCACGCTGCCGCTGTACTTCTTCCCGCCGCTGGCGATGGTTGTGCAGGCGCTGCTGTGGGGCTGGCTGACCTGCCGCGTGATGGTCTATGATGCCCTGGCCGACTACGCCTCGGCAGACGAGCGCCGCCATATCCTGGCCGAGCACCGCTGGCGCCTGCTGGCAATCGGCGTGATCTCCGGCCTGGCCGGCGCCCTGCCAGGCTCGATCTGGCTGGGCGGCAGCCTGGCGGTGGCGTTCTTTCCCTTCGTGGCGGCGGCGTCGATCTGGCTGTATGTGCTGGTGTTTATTTTCACCGGCTTGTGGTTTGCGTATTATTGTCTCGATGCGCTGGCGCGCTTGCGCGCCGAGGCGCTGGTGTCCACCCCTTAAAGAAAGCAGGCAAGCATGGCGATCGGTCTCATCATCATCGGCGACGAAATCCTGTCCGGCAGGCGCGTCGACCAGCATTTCCCCAAAGTCGTGCAGATGCTGGCGGCGCGCGGCCTGCAGCTGAACTGGGCCGAGATCCTGGCCGACGATCCCGAGCGCATCACGGCCACGCTCAAGCGCACCTTCGCCAGCGACGACATCGTGTTCTGCTGCGGCGGCATCGGCGCCACGCCGGACGACCACACGCGCCTGGCCGCGGCCAACGCGCTGGGCCTGCCGCTGGTGATGCACGAGCAGGGCAAGATCAACATCCAGCAGCGCATCCTGCAAATGGGCAAGGACGCCGGACAGGAGGTCGACCTGAACTCGGAAGAAAACCTGCACCGCCTGAAAATGGCCGAGTTCGCGCAGGGCGCGGCGCTGATTCCTAACCCATACAACAACGTTGCCGGCTTCGCGCTGCACAAGCATTACTTCGTGCCGGGCTTCCCGGTGATGGCCTGGCCGATGATCGAGTGGGTGCTGGACAACCACTACGCCGACCTGTTCAACCGCGAGCCTCGGCTGGAGCAGTCGGTGCTGGTGTACGAGGCGGCCGAATCGGCGCTGACGCCGCTGATGGTGGCGATCGAGGCGCAGTTCCCGCGCGTGAAGGTGTTCAGCCTGCCGAGCGTGGGCGACGCCAACACGCGCCGGCATATCGAGCTGGGGGTCAAAGGCGAAGCGGCCCAGACAGCCACAGCGTTTCTGCATTTGTGCGCGGAGCTCAAGAAGATGAATGTAGAGTTCAGCAACACCTAGTATCACACTGCTATCAGATGGGTCCGGACGGCGTTCTTTCCTCGGAGAGAGCGCCGTTGTTTTTTTGCGAAAAACAAACCGCGCAGTGAAATTATTCTGCCTTCGCGGCGGTTGACGCGCCGCCGATGTGGTGCAATGGAAGCTAGCAAGTCCGAGTAAGTTTTACTGAAACAGCTGACCGGTTTGAATCATATGTTAAGCAATCGTCGTTTCCGCCGGCCCCGTCTTGTTGTCCGCGCAGTGCGCAAATTGCGCGCAGGCGCCGCAGCGTTTGGCTATCGCCGTCCACGGCACTTGCGTGTCGTGCCAGCCCCCACTCCCGAGCAGACCGAGGCCCACCTGGCCCAGGCCCAGATGGACGCGCCGCCGCCCACCGCACCACCGAAGAGCAAGCGCTCGCGCAACGCTTTCCTGCTGGTGCTGCTGGTCGGCCTGTCGTTCGCGGTGTACTGGGGCATCCAGGAGACCCGCACCTCCAGCATGCAGGCGCGCATCTTCACCGACCTGGTCGGCAAGATGACGTACAAGATGGAACCGGGCCCGAGCAAATCGATCCGCTTCCCGAAAGACAGCCCGTACGACGAGCGGCTCGGCTACGCCGGCCTGCCGGACTACCTGGGCAAGCTGAGCGCGCGCGACTACCAGGTCAGCGCGCAGGTGCGCATCTCGCCCAAGATGGCCGAGCTGGCCGACATGGGCGTGTTCGCCACCTACCGCGAAAAGACCAAGACCGGCCTGACGATCTACGACTGCCGCGCGCAGCAGCTGTTCGCGGCCAGCTATCCCGAGCGGGTCTACAACAAGTTCGAGCAGGCGCCGATGGCGCTGGTCAACAGCCTGCTGTTCATTGAAAACCGCGAGCTGCTCGACACCAAATATCCGACCCGCAATCCGGCTGTCGAATGGGACCGGCTGGGCAAGGCCGTGATTGAAAAGAGCGTCAGTTCGGTCGCCGGCGGCCACCGCGCGGCGGGCGGCAGCACGCTGGCCACGCAGATCGAAAAATACCGCCACTCGCCGGAAGGACGCACCGGCTCGATGAAGGACAAGCTGCAGCAGATGGTCTCGGCCAGCCTGCGCTCCTACCAGGACGGGCCGGACACCACCAAGGCGCGGCGCCGCATCGTGATCGACTACCTCAACACGGTGCCGCTGTCGGCCAAGCCCGGCTACGGCGAAGTGAACGGCATTGGCGACGGCATGTGGGTGTGGTACGGCCGCAGCTTCGCCGACTTCAACCGCCTGCTCGGTGGCAAGCTCGATAATCCCGACGCGGATACCGCGCTGACCTACAAGGAAGCGTTGAGCCTGATGATCGCGCAGCGCCGCCCCAGCTACTACCTGGGCAACGGCGCGGCCGACCTGGAGGTGCTGGCCAACAGCCACCTGCGCATCCTGGCGCAGGACGGCATCATCACGCCGGCCATGCGCGACATGGCCTTGCAGCAGAAGCTGCATCCGGCCACCGGCAACGGCGTGGAGTCGGCGCCGGCCATGACCTTCGTGTCGCGCAAGGCGTCGAACGCGATCCGCAACCACCTGGCCAACCTGCTGGGCGACAACCGCATGTACAACCTGGACCGCCTCGACCTGAGCGTGGTCAGCACGCTGGACGCGCAGGCGCAGACCGCCGTCACGCAGGTGCTGCGCGACCTGCGCGACCCCGAGAAGGCCAAGGCCGCCGGCCTGACCGGCAAGGGCATGCTGGGCAATGGCGATCCGGCCAATGTGGTGTACAGCTTCACCTTGCTGGAGAAGGGCGAGCAGAACAACCTGCTGCGCCTGCAGACGGACAACTTCGACCAGCCGCTGGACATCAACGAAGGCGCCAAGCTGGACCTGGGCTCGACCGCCAAGCTGCGCACGCTGGTGACCTATCTCGACATCGTCGACCAATTGCACAAGAAGTTCGGCGGCATGGACGCGGCCGCGCTGGGCAAGGTGACGGTCGATCCGCAGGATAAATTGTCGCAATGGGCGCTGGAGTATTTCAAGGCGCTGCCGTTGGACAAGGGCGGACGCGAGTTGACGCCGATGCTGAACGCGGCCATGGAGCGCAAGTATTCCGGCAATCCGGGCGAGGGCTTCTTCACCGGCGGCGGCCTGCACCACTTCGGCAACTTCTCCAAGGAAGACAACGGCAAGATCCTGACCGTGACCGAGGCGCTGCGCCACTCCACCAACCTGGTGTTTGTGCGCCTGATGCGCGACGTGGCCAAGTACTACATGTTCCAGACGCCGGGTTCGTCGGCGTCGCTGCTGGCCGACTCGGACGACCCGCGCCGCGCGCAATACCTGGCGCGCTTCGCCGACAAGGAAGGCAAGGAATTCCTGGCGCGCTTCTACCTGAAGTACAAGGGCAAGCCGGAGTCCGAGCTGGACAAGATCCTGCTGGCCAACATCCGCAGCACGCCGGTGCGGCTGGCGGTGATCCACCGCACCGTGTATCCGCTGGCCAGCCAGCAGCAGTTCGCCGCCTTCCTGAAGGACAACCTGCCGTCGCAAAACGAAGTGCCGGAAGAGCGCGTGGCCAAGCTGTACGACCAGTACGCGATCGACAAATGGTCGCTGGCCGACCGCGGCTACCTGGCCAGCGTGCACCCGCTGGAGCTGTGGATGGCGGCGTACATGCGCCTGCATCCGGGCGCGACGCTGTCGCAGATGACGGCCGCCAGCGAGAAGGAACGGCAAGAGGTCTACCAGTGGCTGTTCAAGACCCACCACAAGCACGCGCAGGACAAGCGCATCGCCGGGCTGATCGAGGTGGAAGGCTTCATGGAAATCCACAAGCAGTGGAAGAAGATGGGTTATCCGTTTGAATCGCTGGTGCCGTCGTATGCGACCACGCTGGGCGCGTCGGCCGACCGTCCGGCCGCGCTGGCGGAGCTGATGGGGATTATCGTCAACGGCGGCGTGCGCAAGACCAGCCAACGTATCAGTTCGCTGCACTTCGCCGAGGGCACGCCGTACGAGACCATCGTGAGCAAGGCCAAACCGACCACCAACGAACAGGTCATATCGCCGGAAGTGGCGCGCGTGGTGGCCGACGCGATACGCGGCGTGGTGTCGGACGGCACCGCCAAGCGGGCGCGCATGGCCTTTGTCGGCTCGGACGGCAAGGTGATTCCGGTGGGCGGCAAGACCGGCACCGGCGACCAGCGCTTCGACGTGTACGGTGGCGGCGGACGGCTGATTGAATCGCGCTACGTGAACCGCTCGGCGACGTTTGTGTTCAACATCGGCGAGCGCTTTTTCGGCTCAATGACGGCCTACGTGCACGGGCCGGACTCGAAGCACTACGACTTCACCAGCGCGCTGCCGGTGCAGTTGCTGGTGGTGCTGGCGCCTAGCCTGATGCCGCTGATCGAACCGCATCCGGTCGCCAAGCCGGGGGCTGTGCCGCCGGCGATCGTCAAAACCGGCGGCAACGCCACCGCATCCACCACGCCGCCCCTGCAAGCTTGCGGCGGCTAAACATTGGGGTCAAGTCTGACATTCGGACACGAGCTCTAGCGTAGGCGCGTCCTACGGCTGAGCACGTGTCCGAATGTCAGACTTGACCCCACGTTGATTTGTGGGCAATGTATCAGCCCATGAAACCGATACGCCACCACATGTCCAAAATCCTCAAGTTCACGCAGTTTTCGTTGCGGGACTTGTTTGTCGCCGCCGCTCCTTCCATCGCCCTGATCGCCGGCGTCTGCGCGCTGGCCTACTGGCTGGTGGACCCGCAGCCGCCGCGCACGGTGCGCCTGGCGACCGGCCAGGAAAACAGCGCCTATTCGGAATTCGGCAAGAAATACGCGGCCGCGCTGGCCAAGCACGGTGTGAAGGTGACGCTGGTGCCGTCCGCCGGGTCGGGCGAAAACCTCAGGCGCCTCAAGGCCGGCGAGGTCGATATCGCCTTCGTCCAGAGCGGCTCCACCAACGAGGAGGCGGCCGAGCGTGAAGGCCTGACTTCGCTGGGCAGCCTGTTTGTCGAGCCGCTGTGGCTGTTCCTGCGCGAGACCAAGGGCAAGCTGCCCATCACCCAGCTGACCCAGTTGCGCGGCTTGAAGATCAACTACGGCCCCAAGGGCGCCGGCGCGCCGCGCCTGTTCCGCCAGGTGCTGGAGCTGAACGGCGTCGAGAAGGGCGAGGTGGAGCGCTTCTCGCTGGCCAACACGCCGGCCACGGTGGAGCTGCTGGAGGGCCGCATCGACGGCCTGGTGTTCACCTCGGCGCCGGAAGCGCCGTTGATCCAGATGCTGCTGCAAACGCCGGGCATCAAGCTGTTCAATTTCAACCAGGCCGAAGCGTACGCGCGCAAGCTGCCGTTCCTGACGCATGTGGTGCTGCCGCAGGGGATCGTCGACCTGGGCCGCGATATCCCGGCCGAGGACTACAACCTGATCGCCCCGACCGCCACGCTGGTGGCGCGCGACGACCTGCATCCGGCGCTGGTGGACCTGTTCGTGCAGGCGGCCAGCAGCATCCACGGCGGCGCGGGATGGTTCTCGCAGCAGGGCCAGTTCCCGTCGGCCAAGTACACCGAGATCCCGGTCGACGCCGAGGCGGCCAAGTACTACAAGAGCGGCCCGCCGCTGTTGCAGCGCTACATGACGTTCTGGCTGGCCAATTTCCTCGACCGCATGTGGGTGGTGGTGGTGGCGCTGGGCGCGCTGATCCTGCCGCTGTCCAAGGTGGTGCCGCCGCTGTATGTGTGGCGCATCCGTTCGCGCGTGTACCGCTGGTACGGCCAGCTGCGCGCGGTGGAGCAGGCGGTGGAGGAGGCGCCGGAGGAGATCCGCATGCAGGTCTATGAACGCCAGCTGGTGCGCCTGAACGAGATCGAGGACCTGGTCAACCAGGTGTCGATCCCGCTGTCGTTCGCGGATGGCTTGTACGGCTTGCGCAGCCACATCCAGTTCGTGCGCAAGCGTATCCAGTTCCTGATGGGCGAGTCGGCGCCCGCTCCGGACGAGGCCGCGGCGGTGTAGAACCTAGGCGCCGATCCAGGGCAGGTCAGCCTTGCACCAGCCGTTGATGTTCTTGCGGTGGCCGCGCTCGTCCTTCTCGCCCTCGAAGCCTTCGAGGATGTCGTAGCAGTGCTGGTAGCCGTGCTCGGTGGCCAGCTTGGCCGCGCCGCGCGAGCGCACGCCCGAGCGGCACAGGAACAGGATCACCTGGTCCTTGCGCGCCACCGAATTGAGCTGCTCGATGAATTCATGATTGGCGATCCCGCCCGGATACAGGCTCCACTGCACCGCACCATGTTGGGCCTCCGGAATGGCCACCCGGCCGACCCAGTCGCGCTCCGCATGGGTGCGTACATCGACCAGCTTGACCGCGTTGTCCGCGCTGACCAATTCATACGCTTCCTGCGGCGTGACGGCGCCGGCATAGGGCCAGTCTTTGCTGCGGCTGCGCGCCAGCGCAAGAATATCGTCTATTTTGCTCATGTCATGTTCCAGAAATAAGTTTGAGTTTATTATAGGCCTCCTGCGTACGCACCACACGCAGGCGCACCAAAGCCGTGCAATTTTCGGGAAATTTCCCGAAATGCACAGATACGGTGCAAAATCTCGAATATGCACTGAGTTGGTGCGGTGTTGAACTGCCTCAAATAGCGTCACTTGGACTTCCCCGTGAATTTTAGATTCATTTGGCGGCGAGTTCAAAGACGCTACCGACACAAGCCCCGGAAGTTTGGGCTGGCACGGATACTGCTTACCAAGAGCGCACGAGCCCCACATTCCTTTAGGAGATACGCATGGCAATGACAGCCGCAGAAGTTCTGAAAATGGTCCAGGAAAACGAAGTCAAATTCGTTGATTTCCGTTTCGCCGACACCCGTGGTAAAGAACAGCACGTCACCGTGCCTGTGTCGCACTTCGACATCGACAAGTTCGAATCGGGCCACGCCTTCGACGGTTCCTCGATCGCCGGCTGGAAAGGCATCGAAGCTTCGGACATGATTCTGCTGCCAGATCCAAACACCGCGAACATCGACCCGTTCATGGAAGAGACCACCCTGTTCATGCAGTGCGACGTGATCGAACCGTCGGACGGCAAGGGTTACGACCGCGATCCACGCTCCATCGCCAAGCGCGCTGAAGCCTACCTGAAATCGTCCGGCATGGGCGACACCGCCTACTTCGGCCCGGAGCCAGAGTTCTTCATCTTCGACAGCGTGCGCTGGAAGATCGACATGTCCGGCTGCTTCGTCAAGATCGATTCCGACGAAGCTTCGTGGACCACCGACAAGGAAATCGAAGGCGGCAACAGCGGCCATCGTCCGACCGTCAAGGGCGGCTACTTCCCAGTGCCACCAGTGGACAGCTTCCAGGACATGCGTTCGGAAATGTGCCTGATCCTCGAATCGCTGGGCATCCCGGTCGAAGTGCACCACCACGAAGTGGCCGGCGCCGGCCAGAACGAAATCGGCACCAAGTTCTCGACCCTGGTCGAGCGCGCCGACTGGACCCAGAACCTGAAATACGTGGTCTGGAACGTGGCCCACAGCTATGGCAAGACCGCCACCTTCATGCCTAAGCCTATCGTTGGCGACAACGGTTCCGGCATGCACGTGCACCAGTCGATCTGGAAAGACGGCGTCAACCTGTTCGCCGGCGACGGCTATGCCGGCCTGTCGGAAACCGCGCTGTTCTACATCGGCGGCATCATCAAGCACGCCAAGGCGCTGAACGCGATCACCAACCCAGGCACCAACTCGTACAAGCGTCTGGTTCCAGGCTTCGAAGCACCGGTCAAACTGGCGTACTCGGCCCGTAACCGTTCGGCTTCGATCCGTATTCCACACGTGGCCAATCCAAAAGGCCGCCGTATCGAAACCCGCTTCCCGGATCCACTGGCCAACGTGTACCTGTGCTTCGCCGCGCTGCTGATGGCCGGCCTGGACGGTATCGCCAACAAGATCCACCCGGGCGAGGCAGCATCGAAAGATCTGTACCACCTGCCGCCGGAAGAAGACGCGCTGATCCCGACCGTGTGCTCGTCGCTGGAAGAGGCACTGGACGCACTGAACAAGGACCGCGAGTTCCTGACCCGTGGCGGCGTGTTCAGCGATTCCATGATCGACGCCTACATCGAACTGAAAATGCAGGACGTCCAGCGCATGCGCATGACGACTCACCCTGCCGAGTTCGACATGTACTACTCGCTGTAATAGCAACGCATCGGCCACGCCGGTGCCTGTAGCGCAGCAAAAAACGCGGGGCGAGCATGGCTTTCCCCGCGTTTTTCTTTGGATGTTGTATATTCGGGATGGATAGTTTCACCCATGGATTTCGAATGACAACTAGCTTGAAACGATGCGTGTCGATGGCGTCGCTGGCGCTGCTGGGCTGCATTGCGATGCAGGCCCAGGCGCAGATCTACAAATGCGTATCGCCCAGCGGCAGCATCGAGTACACCGACGTCAACCGCGGCAGCCATTGCAAGTCCATGGATTTGCCGGGCGCCGTGATCCCGGCGCCGCCGCGCCGCCAGGCCGCGCCTGCGCGCGGCAACGTGCCGGCGCCGGTCACCACGCCGGGCGATTTTCCCCGCGTCGACAGCGCCGAGCAGCGCGCGCGCGACGCCGACCGCCGCGGCATCCTGGAGGACGAGCTCAAGAGCGAGACGCAAAAGCTGGCCGAGCTGCGCAAGGAGTTCAACAATGGCGAGCCGGAACGGCGCGGCGACGAGCGCAACTACGCCAAATACCTGGACCGGGTGGCCGGCATGCGCGACAGCATCAGCCGCTCGGAAAAAAATATCGAAGCATTGAAACGTGAGATCGCGAACATCCGATGACGAGTCTACATAACGCCGGCAAGCACCGGCCGGCCGCCCTGGCGGGCCTGGAGCTGCTAGCCTCGGCCGTGGTGCTGCTGGACCCCGAGGGCCGCTTCGTGTATGCCAACGCGGCCGCCGAGAATCTGCTGGAGAGCTCGCTCAAGGCCCTGTCGCGCCAGACGCTGAGCGCGCAGTTCCTCAACCCCAGCGAGCTCGACAACATTTGCACGCAGGCGCGCGAGCACAAGTTCTCCGACCTGCGCCAGGACCTGACGCTGGAGCGCGCCGGCCGCGATCCGCTGCATGTGCACAGCATCGTCTCGGCGCTGGACGATCCGGCCGGCCACGTGCTGATCGAACTGCGCGAGCACCTGCAGCACCTCAAGCTGGACCGCGAGGAGCGCATCCTCGACCAGAGCCAGGTCAACAAGGAGCTGATCCGCAACCTGGCGCACGAGATCAAGAACCCGCTGGGCGGCATCCGCGGCGCGGCGCAGCTGCTGGAGATGGAACTGCCGGCGCTGCACGCCGGCCAGTTGCGCGAGTACACCCAGGTCATCATCAA
Organism: Duganella vulcania; assembly: GCF_009857655.1. NCBI lineage: Bacteria > Pseudomonadati > Pseudomonadota > Betaproteobacteria > Burkholderiales > Oxalobacteraceae > Duganella > Duganella vulcania. The sequence goes on along the minus strand of NZ_WWCX01000040.1, from coordinate 47,499 downwards.
GGAGGCGGACCGGCTGCAGACCCTGGTCGACCGCCTGCTGGCGCCGCACCGCCGGCCGCACATCGTCGGCGACGTCAACATTCACGAAGTGCTGGAGCGCGTGCGCAGCCTGATGCTGGCCGAGTTCCCGTCCGGCCTGACCATCCTGCGCGACTACGACGCCTCGATTCCCGAGTTCCGGGGCGACAAGGAACAGCTGATCCAGACCGTGCTCAACATCGCGCACAACGCCGCCCAGGCGCTGGCCGCGCGCATCGAGGCGGGCGATGCGGAGATCGTTTTCAAGACGCGCGTGGCTCGCCAGGTCACGCTGGCCAAGGTCCGCTACGGGCTGGCATTAGACTTGCATATCATCGACAATGGACCGGGTATCGCACCCCAGATCCGCGACCGGATTTTCTACCCCTTGGTATCGGGCAGGGAGGGCGGCAGCGGCTTGGGCTTGACCCTCGCGCAAACCTTCGTGCAGCAGCACATGGGCGTGATCGAGTGCGAGAGCCGGCCTGGATACACGGACTTCCGTATCCTGCTGCCGTTGCCATAAGCCCTGGCAAGCAGGGGCGGATGCCGAGTCCCTTGATTGACGATCCATATTGCGGGATACATACAACACATGAAGCCAATCTGGATAGTAGACGACGACGAATCGATCCGCTGGGTACTGGAAAAAGCGCTGGCGCGGGAAAACCTCGCCACCAAGAGTTTTGCCAACGCGCGCGACGCCATCGCCGCGCTGGAGTTCGAGACGCCGCAGGTGCTGGTGTCCGACATCCGCATGCCGGGCGACTCCGGCCTCGACCTGCTGCAGCTGGTGAAGTCGCGCTTCCCCGGCCTGCCGGTCATCATCATCACCGCCTTCTCCGACCTGGACTCGGCCGTCGCGGCCTTCCAGGGCGGCGCCTTCGAATACCTGGCCAAGCCGTTCGACATCGACAAGGCCGTCGAGCTGATCCGCCGCGCGCTGGACGAGAGCCTGCGCGAGACCAGCGTTGAATCGGGCCCGTCGGAAACGCCGGAGATTCTCGGCCAGGCGCCGGCGATGCAGGAAGTGTTCCGCGCCATCGGCCGGTTGTCGCAATCGAACGTGACGGTGCTGATCACCGGCGAATCGGGCTCGGGCAAGGAGCTGGTGGCGCGCGCGCTGCACAAGCACAGCCCGCGCGCGTCGCAGCCCTTCATCGCCTTGAACACCGCGGCGATCCCGAAGGACTTGCTGGAATCCGAATTGTTCGGCCACGAGCGCGGCGCCTTCACCGGCGCCCAGACCACGCGCCGCGGCCGCTTCGAGCAGGCCGAGAACGGCACGCTGTTCCTCGACGAGATCGGCGACATGCCCTTTGATTTGCAGACGCGTCTGCTGCGCGTGCTGTCGGACGGCCACTTCTACCGCGTCGGCGGCCACCAGCCCTTGAAGGCCAATGTGCGCGTGATCACCGCGACCCACCAGAACCTGGAACAGCGCGTGCGCGAAGGCTTGTTCCGCGAGGACTTGTACCACCGCCTGAACGTGATCCGTTTGCGCCTGCCCAGTTTGAGGGAGCGGCGCGAGGACATCCCTATTTTGGTGCGCCACTTCCTGGTGCAGAGCGCCAAGCAGCTGGGCGTGGAAGCCAAGCGCATGAGCGACGCCACGCTGCAGTTCCTCAGCGGCCTGGACCTGCCGGGCAATGTGCGCCAGCTGGAAAACCTGTGCAACTGGATCACGGTGATGGCGCCCGGCCAGACGGTGGAGGTGAAGGACCTGCCGCTCGAGCTGACCCAGGAGCAGGGCCACGCGCCGGCGCCGTCGGAAAGCTACGCGCCGATCCAGCACCACGGCACGGTGATGTCGGTGCCGGTGGCCGAGGCCGCCAGCGCGCAGCCGGCGGCCGGCGTGCCGGACGCCTGGCTGGGATTGCTGGAGGCGCAGGCCGCCACCATGCTCAGCGGCGGACAGCAGGAGGTGATGGCGGTGCTGGGCCGGCAGTTCGAGTCGGCGCTGATCCGCACCGCGCTCAAGCACACGCATGGCCGCAAGAACGACGCGGCGGTACGGCTGGGCATAGGCCGCAACACCATCACCCGCAAGATCGCCGAACTCGGCATCGACGGCGCCAAGGACGATTGATACGGCGCCGCCTTCAAACGGCGCCCGCGCGCCGGTTTGAGGTAAGCTCTTGGCTGACGAAGCCAGGAGCTTTTTTTTTAATGGAAACAGTATGCTGATTAATTGTGTGGCCTATCAGGACGGCCAGAAGCTGGCGGACATTCCCGTCGAGGAGATCAGCGAGTACATCGAGAAACCGGAGACCTTTGTCTGGGTGGCGCTGCGCGACGCCCAGCCGGACGAGCTGGCGATCATGCAGCAGGAGTTCGGCCTGCACGAGCTGGCCGTGGAGGATGCGCGGCGCGGCCACCAGCGTCCCAAGATCGAGGAGTACGGCGATTCGCTGTTCGTGGTGGTCAAGACCATCGAGTGCCGCGACGGCGACGTGGCCATCGGCGAGGTCGACATGTTTGTCGGCGACAGCTACGTGCTGTCCTCGCGCGACGGCCACAGCCAGCAGGGCTTTCTCGGCGTGCGGGCGCGCGCCGAGAAGGAGCCGCACATGCTGCGCCTCGGCCCGGCCTTCGTGCTGTACGCGCTGATGGACGCGGTGGTGGACCGCTACTTCCCGGTGCTGGACATGCTGGAGACGGAGCTGGAGAAAATCGAGGAGCTGATCTTCAGCCAGGGCAAGCAGCGCGACAACATCCAGCGCCTGTATGAGCTCAAGCGCAAGGTGACCATCGTGCGCCACGTGGTGTCGCCGCTGATGGAGGCGGTGGGGCGGCTGCACGGCGGCCGCGTGCCGGCCATGTGCCAGGACACGCAGGAATACTTCCGCGACGTGCACGACCACCTGCACCGCATCAGCGCCTCGCTCGACACGATACGCGACACCATCGCCACGGCGATCCAGGTCAACCTGTCGATGGTGGCGATCGAGGAGAGCGAAGTGAACAAGCGGCTGGCGGCGTGGGCGGCGATCTTCGCGATCTGCACCGCGTTTGCCGGCGTGTGGGGCATGAACTTCAAGGTCATGCCGGAGCTGGAATGGAAGTACGGCTATCCGTTCGCGCTGTCGGTGATGGTGGGCGTGTGCCTGTACCTGCACCGGCGCTTCAAGAAGGCCGGTTGGTTGTAGACGAAAAACAGACGAAAAGAAAGCCCGCGCGGCCTGGGTCGCGCGGGCTTTCTGTTTTACGTGTTACCGATTACTTGAACTTGTAGCCAGCGGTCACGTAGATGAAGCGGCCACGTGGATCGTACTGGTTGATGTCGTAGCCGGACTGGAACTGATTGGTCACCGCGGTGCCGATCGGGTCAGGCTGCTTGTCGAACAGGTTCTTCACACCCACCGCCAGGGTCAGGTTCTTGATGCCGCGGTAGGTCACGTTGGCATCGTAGATGGCTTCCGACGAGATGAACACCTTGTTGTTGTTCAGGTCGTGGCCAACCTGGTAGCCGCTGCGATAGTTCTGCACCAGGGTGGTCGACCATGGGCCCTTGGTCCAGGTGCCGGCCAGCTGGTGCTTCCAACGCAGGATCACGCCGCCGTTTTGCGCGCCGATCACCGGAGTGCCGTCCTCGTCGTTGTCAACGATGGTGCCGACCTTGTGCGAGATTACGCCGCTCGGGCTGGTCTGGTCGAAGGTATCCATGTAGGTACCGTTCAGGTTGGCTTCCAGCTTACCAAAGCTGAAGTTATCCTTCCAGTTGGCCGACAGGTCCAGGCCCTGCACATTGGCGTTGCCGGTGTTGGCCAGGATCTGGTGGATGCTGTCGATCTCGTTGCCTTTCAGCGTCACCAGGTTGGCGTAGGCCGGGTCGCCTGCGCGGAAGCGCGATACCACTTCCTGCGCCGATGGCGTGACCAGGATGTCGCGGATGTTGATGTTGAAGAAGTCGACACCGATGCTGGCGGTCGATACCGGCTGCCAGACGGCGCCGAACGAGTATTGCTTCGACTTCTCAGGCTTGAGCTTTGGATCGCCACCGGTCCACGAATTCACCTGCAGGCCGGTTTGCTTGGTTGCCGGATCGGTGAACTGCTCGGAGGTGCCCAGCGTCTGCGGCTGCCACAGGTCGATCAGCGACGGTGCGCGGAAGCCGGTGCCGTAGGAGCCACGCAGCACCACGGTCTTCACTGGCTGCCAACGTACGCTGCCTTTCCAGTTGGCGGTATTGCCAACGTCGTCGTAGTGGTCGTCGCGCGCGCCGAGGGTGACTTCCAGCGCCTTCGTTACAGGAACGATCAGTTCGCCGAACGCCGAGTTCACGGTGCGGTCGCGGTCGACCGGACGGACGGAGCCGCCCAGGCCGGAGATGTCGCCCGACTGGTAGGCTGCGCTCGGATTGGTGGTGTAGTTCTCTTTACGCGACTGGGCGCCCACCGCGTACAGCGGGGTGATGCCACCGATGGTCCAGAACTCGCCGCTGATCTTGGCGTCGAACGAGTTGCTGCTCGATTTGGCGGCCAGGAAGTCGCCGCTGAACGCCGCGCCTTTCAGCTGGTCGGCCAGGGCGCCGGTCTGCACGCCGCCCGCGGCCCATGGGTTCCAGTTGCTGCTGTTGATGATCTTGGCGTAGGCCACCTGCGAGAAGTAGCCGGTGGTCACAGCGCTGTTCAGCTTGGACTCGTTGTGGGTCAGCGCCACTTCGTAGTCGACCGAACCGATGGTGCCCTTGGCGCCGGCGACCACGCGTGCTTGCTTGGCGGTGTCGACGTTCTGGCGCGGACCGAAGTCGAACACGCGCGAGGTGATCGACAGCGGCTTGCCGATCAGCGAGGTGTAGCCCCGGCTTTGCAGGTAGGGCGCGGCGATCGACTGGTAGGCCGGGTTGCTCGGGAAGAGCAGCAGTGCCGCGTCCACGCCTTGCTTGGCGAACTCGCCGTCGGTTTCAAAGAAGCTGGCGCGCGCCGGCGAAGCCTGGTAGGTCTGGGTGACCTTGCTTTGCGAGTACAGCACATCGCCGAACAGCTGGTGCTTGTCGTTCAGCTGATAGGTCAGGTTGCCGGTGAAGTTGAACAGTTCGCGATCAGGCGTCAGGCCGACGTCCGGGCCGCTGTCGTAGTAGCAGTATGGCGAACCCTTGGCGCCGTTTGGCAGCATGCCCATCTTGATGGTGCCGCACTTGTCGCCGATGGCCAGCGGGTTGCCGTAGCCGGAGCCGCCCGTGCTGAAGCCGGAATCCTTGCCGACGCCTGGCGTGAACGAGCCCTGGATGTTGCCCAGGCCGGTCGCGGTGCCGTTGTAGTAAGGCAGCTTGGTCGACGTGGCCGCGTAGTCGCGGTCGCGGCCGAACAGGGCCTTCTCTTTTTCGTAGGAGCCCGAAACAACCAGGTTCAGCTTGTCGGTGTTGTAGCCGCCGGTGATCGTCGCCTTGGTGTTCTGGCCGCCGCCGCTTTGCGATGGGGAGCCGTAGCCGCCGGTGATTTCCACGCCGTCGGTCTGCTTGGACAGGATGAAGTTGACCACGCCGGCCACCGCGTCGCTGCCGTACAGGCCGGACGCGCCATCCTTCAGCACTTCGACGCGCTCGATGGCGGCCAGCGGGATGACGTTGACGTTGACGGAAGCGCCGTCGCTGCCGGCGAACGCGGCCAGGCGGCGGCCGTTGACCAGCACCAGGGTGCGGGTCGAGCCCAGGCCGCGCAGCGAGATCGACGACAGGCCGCCGGTCGAGGTGCCGGCGCCGGTGGCGTTGCTGGTGCCGCCGGCCGACGAGAACGCCGAGATCGACTGCAGCAGCTCTTCGGTGCTGGTGGCGCCGGTGCGGGCGATGTCCGCCTTGGTTACGATTTGAACCGGCAGCGACGTTTCAGCGTCTACACGCTTAATCGACGAGCCGGTGATTTCCACGCGTTGTATGACAGGGGTGTCCTGTGCAAATACTGGCTGGGCCAGCAGGCCTGCACCGATCAGTGCAGCGCTGCCCGAAAACATCAGGCGCAGTGAACGCGAAATTACAGTTTCCATCATCATTGCTTTGAACTCCTAGCGAGGTTACGGCTTAACACTTTGTTATTTAAATTCCCACAATGGATAATCCATCAGTAAATTATCCAAGGCGGCCATGAGACCACTTGAGTCCGCCGAGGTCAATTCACCAACTGTAACAACGGTGAAATAAACAACACATTTCTCGGTAATTTCAAAAAATGGCGATTTTTTTACACAAAAATACAAAGTATTTGGTCGTTTATGGCCAATTAGTGCTAAGAGGTCGTCAAATATGCAACCATGTTCATATGACCAGATTGCAAGATCTGATGACGGATTGCGGGCCTTGATCAAGGCGTGGGGAGGGGCGCCGGCCGCCGCGCTGTCTTGCCGCGGCCGGTCAGGGGGAGGGGATCAGGGCTGCTGGTCGGCGGCCATCGACAAGGCGACCGCCTCGGCCACCTTGATGCCGTCGACGCCGGCCGACAGGATGCCGCCGGCATAGCCGGCGCCTTCGCCGGCCGGGAACAGGCCGCGCGTGTTGAGGCTTTGCAGCGTGTCGTCGCGGCGCTTGATGCGGATCGGCGACGAGGTGCGCGTCTCCAGCCCGGTCAGCACGGCGTCGTGCTTGAAGTAGCCCTTGACCTGCTTGTCGAACGCCGGGAAGGCTTCGCGCAGCGCCGTCACGGCGAACTCCGGCAGGATGGTGGCCAGGTCGGTCAGGTGCACGCCCGGCTTGTACGACGGCACCACGCTGCCGAATGCGGTCGAGGCGCGGCCGGCGACGAAATCGCCCATCAGCTGGCCCGGCGCGTTGTAGGTGCCGCCGCCCAGCTCGAAGGCCTTTTCCTCCAGGCGGCGCTGGAACTCGATGCCGGCCAGCGGATGGCCGGGGTAGTCGACTTCCGGCGAGATGCTGACCACGATGGCGCTGTTGGCGTTGCGCTCGTTGCGCGAGTACTGGCTCATGCCGTTGGTCACCACGCGGCCCGGTTCGGACGCGGCCGCCACCACCGTGCCGCCCGGGCACATGCAGAAGCTGTACACGGCGCGGCCGTTGGACGCGTGGTGCACCAGCTTGTAGTCGGCCGCGCCAAGGATGGGGTGGCCGGCGTTGGGGCCGAAGCGGCAGGCGTCGATCAGCGACTGCGGGTGCTCGACGCGGAAGCCGATCGAGAACGGCTTGGCCTCGATGTAGACGCCGCGCTGGTGCAGCATCTCGAAGGTGTCGCGCGCGCTGTGGCCGATCGCCAGCACCACGTGGTTGGTGACGAGCTTCTCGCCGCTCTCCAGCGTCAGGCCGCGCACCTGGCCGCCGTCCGGGCCCTGCTCGATGTCGATGTCGACCACCTTGCTCTCGAAGCGGTATTCGCCGCCCATCTGCTCGATGTTGGCGCGCATCTGCTCGACCATCTTCACCAGGCGGAAGGTGCCGATGTGCGGCTTGCTGACGTAAATGATTTCCTCCGGCGCGCCGGCCTTGACGAACTCGGTGAGCACCTTGCGGCCGTAGTGCTTGGGGTCCTTGATCTGGCTGTACAGCTTGCCGTCCGAGAAGGTGCCGGCGCCGCCTTCGCCGAACTGCACGTTCGACTCGGGATTGAGCTCGCGCTTGCGCCAGAAGCCGAAGGTGTCGACCGTGCGTTCGCGCACCTGCTTGCCGCGCTCGAGGATGATGGGGCGCAGGCCCATCTGGGCCAGGATCAGCGCCGCGAACAGGCCGCACGGGCCGGTGCCGATCACCACCGGGCGCGGATTCCGGTCGTGGCCGGCGAGCTGCTCGCCGTGCGCGACGAACTTGTACGAGGTGTCCGGCGACGGCATCAGGTGGGTGTCGTGGTGCAGGCGCTTGAGCACTTCGGCCTCGTCCTTGACGTCGACGTCGAGCGAGTAGATCAGCACGATCGCGGTTTTCTTGCGGGCGTCGTAGCTGCGCTTGAAGACGGTAAAGCCGAGCAGGGCGTCGGCGGCGATGCCCAGGCGGGCCAGGATGGCGGCCGGCAGCTCGGCCTCGGTGTGGTTGAGGGGGAGTTTTACTTCATTGAGTCGCAACATGGCAGATCGTTCCGAAAAATTACCGGGCCCCGTAGTTAGCGGGGAGGAAGGCGGGGGCGGCCCGCAAGCCGCTATTTTACCGTATGCCTCCACGCATAAAAAAGCCGCCGGCGTCAGATCGCGGAACGTAAATATATTCAAGGCATTAAATCCAGGATGTGAAAACGGCCTGAAAAGCGATGTAAAAAAAACCACATCCATTTTTCAGGCCTTAAAACATATCCGTAATTCAATTAGTTTATTCAAAGCATGGCCGATATTCTTTGTGCCGCCGGCATCAATGTCATTTTATGGACGGCAATATGGCCCGGCCGGTGCCGTGCCTAATCCATGCCGCCCCAGCTTGCGCTCAGTATCGCGAGCGCGGCCAGGCCGGCGGTTTCGGTGCGCAGGATGCGCGGCCCCATCGCCAGCGGCAGCGCGCCGCGGGCGATCGCTAGCTGTTCTTCCTCCTCGTTCAAGCCACCCTCGGGGCCGACCACCAGCGTCACCGGCTGCGCTGGCTGGTGGCGCGCCCAGTAGGCTAGCGACTGTTCGGCGCGCGGCGTCAGGATGATGCGCTTGTGCAAGTCCTGCTGGCCGATCCACTGTTTGTAATGTTGCAGCGGCGCCAGCCGGCCCAGCCGGTTGCGTCCGCTCTGCTCGGACGCCGACACCACGATGCTTTGCCAGTGCTCCATTTTTTTCTCCGCGCGCTCGGCCGACAGGCGCACCACGCAGCGCTGCGTCGCCAGTGGCTGGATGCCCGACACACCGAGCTCGATGGCTTTTTCGATGATCCAGTCCATTTTGCTGGCCTCGGGCAGTGCCTGCGCCAGGGTGACGGCAAACGGCAACTCGACCTCACGTACGTGGTGGGCGTTGACCTCGGCCGTGACACTGCGCCGCGCGATCTGGCTCAGGGTGGCGCTGTATTCGCCGCCGGCGCCGTCAAACAGCGTGATGCGTTCGCCCTGGGCCAGGCGTAGCACCTGGATATGATGGGCCACGGCGTCGGGCAGGGTGAGGATCTGGCCGACGGCCAGCGGGGGGGGGGCGTAGAAACGGGGCATGCGGGGATCCGGTCAGGTTGTCATCGGCAATTTTAATCGCTGCCTGGACCGGGCGGGGAATTGCCGCTGTTTTGGCGACTGAAAGTCACCTGGATGGGGCTTGTGACGCGGGAAGGATCCACCTTGTTGGCGCCGGGCTGTCGCTACCGCGCCACACTAGCGCCGTAGGAAAATCGCCGGATTACCCGGCTGACGAAAATTCCGTCATTTGCGGAATTTAACAATTTTGTATCGAAAAAATAACGAATATCAATATAAAATTTTCAAGATCTGCAATCCGAAAAGGGAACGTGCGTCTTTATCATAAAGTATTGTTGGAATAATGGATATTGATTTATACCGTTTAATACAGATTTTTTGCGATCACGTTGTTTTCTTGTGTAAGCGAAAGTTGCGTTGTTGACAGCTTTGCCATACGCATGTTTTTATAAGAGAAGGGCTGAGTTATACAGCCCTGATTTTGATAAATAAGTCTCCACGAGAGACGGGGCTTTATTGCCTACAGAGGCAAAATTTTTTTATTTATAATTGGGAAAAAACATGCTCAGGAAAACAGTTTTAGTCAACGCCCTGTCGATCGCGTTCGGAACAGCGGCAATGACCGTTGCCGTGATGCAGCCGGCAATGGCGCAGTCGAACGCCAGCGGTACCGTCTACGGTCGCGTTGCTCCAGGCACCGCGACCGCTGTCGTGCTGAAAAATCTGGACACCAACCAGACGCGTACCACCGCGGTCGACGCCAGCGGCGGGTTCAGCGTCTCCTCCATGCCGATCGGCCGCTACAGCGTTACGCTGATGAACGGCGGTGCGGCGGGTTCGACCACCAGCCTTGAAGTGCTGGCGGGCCAGGGTGTCGAGGCCGTGTTCAGCTCCGGCGTGCAGTCGGTGCAAGTGACCGGCCGCCGCAGCCGCATCGACATCTCCAGCGCCAACAACGGCGCCACCTTCACCGCGCGCGAACTGGACAAGCTGCCGATCGCCCGCAACGTCGACGCCATCGTGCAACTGGCGCCCAACACCACCCACGGTGATCCGACCTATGCTGCAGGCTCCAGCCTGGGCGGCGGCGGCGCGTCGGAAAACGCGTACTACATCAACGGTTTCCCTGTCACCAATCCGCTGACCCAGCTGGGCGGCTTTGAACTGCCGTTCGGCGCGATCGCCCAGGCGCAGGTGCTGACCGGCGGCTACGGCGCCGAATTCGGCCGTTCGGTCGGCGGTGTGGTCAACATCACCACCAAATCCGGCACCAACACCTGGGAAGTCGGCGGCATGGTCTCGACCACGCCGAAAGACACCCGCGCCCGCTACAAGGACATGTACTACGCCAACACCGGCAAGTTCCCGTACACGCCGGCTACCGCGACCACCCCGGCCAAGGGCACCGACGGTTCGCTGCGCATCCGCCGCGAAGACAACGACCGCGAACAGAACCAGTATTCCGCCTATGTCGGCGGCCCGCTGATCAAGGATAAGTTGTTCGCCTTCGTCGCCCTGGAGCAGACCGAAGACAAGGTATCGGGCGTCTATAACGGCCGCACGGCGCTGACCAATGCCGCCAACGGCTGGCGCGACTACCAGACCAACACCAAGCGTTACTACATGAAGTTGGACTGGAACATCAGCGAGAATCACCGTCTCGAGTACACCGGCCTCGGCGATCTGCCGCAGACCAACACCCAGTACCGTTCGTACGACTACGCGACCCGTGCCATCGGCAGCCAAGTCAATTCCTCGACCCACGAAGAATACGGCCCGTTCAACCCGAACGGCGGCCAGGCCAACATCCTGCGCTACATTGGCAACATCACCGATGACCTGACCATCAACGCGCTGTACGGCAAATCGCGCGCCAGCCACGTCTATACGCCGGCCGGCTACGATCCAGCGCTGGCGCAGGTCACCGCCTCGCCTGAGAACCAGGCCCCGGGCCTGAACTACGCCGGAGGCCAGCCGTTCAGCACCAACCAGCCATTCAACGGCTCCAAGGACAACGTCATCTCGAAACGTCTGGACCTCGAATACAAGCTGGGCGACCACAAGCTGCGCGCCGGTCTGGACAACAACTCGATGTCCTCGCTCAACGCCGGTGACGCGCTGGCGGGCGGCTCGCTGTGGACCTACCTCAAGACTGATCCGAGCAAGCCGACCACCGTCGCCGGCGGCACGGTGCCGGTGCTGGCTGGCCGCGGCCCGCTGGCGTCGCAGGGCTACTATGTGTCGAAGACCTTGTCGTCGACCATCTCCAACGCCTACGCCGGCCAGGACGCGCAGTACCTGGAAGACCAGTGGCAAGTGACCAAGAAGATCCTGGTCACCGGCGGTATCCGTCGCGAGGGCTTCTACAACGCCAACCAGGACGGCACCAAGTACATTGAGATGAAGAACCAGATCGCGCCGCGCCTGTCGGCCGTCTGGGACGTCAACGGTGACTCGTCGTTCAAGGTCTTCGGTAGCGCCGGCCGCTACACGCTGCAGATGCCAACCCTGATCGCGCTGCGTGGCGCCAACGGTTCGCTCAACACCAGCGAGTACTTCACCTACACCGGCACCGACGCGCACGGCGCGCCGACCGGCCTGACCCCCGTGACCGGCGTGCTGTCGGCCAACAATGAATTCGGCCAGGCCAAGGATCCGAAGACCGTTGCCGCGCTGGACATGAAACCGTCGTTCCAGGACGAGATCACGCTGGGCTTCGAAAAAGCCTACAGCCCTGACCTGAACTTCGGTGTCAAAGGTACTTACCGCACCCTGAAATCGACCATCGACGACTTCTGCGATGGCCGCGTGTTCACCAAGTACGCCAAAGACCACAACATCGACACGTCGAACTATGAAGGTTTCAGCTGCGCCTCGTTCAATCCGGGCGAAGCCAATGACTTCCTGGTCGACTATGCCGGGACCAAAAGTAACTACACCCGCGTCCACCTGACCCAGTCCGACCTGGGCTTCGACAAGGCCAAGCGTAAGTACGCCGCGCTGGACTTCTTTGCCGAGCACCCATACCGGAACGGTTGGTACGGCAAGGTGAACTACACCCTGAGCCGCAGCACCGGCAACACGGAAGGCCAGACCCTGTCGGACACCACGACCGGCCAGGGCGACGTCGCGGCGACCCAGACCTGGGATTACGCCCAGCTGATGAAGTACGCTGACGGCCTGCTGCCTAACGATCGCAAACACCAGATCAAGGGCTACGGCTTCTACGACGTGACGCCACAGCTGACCGTCGGCGGTTTCGTGACCATCGCCTCGGGTCGCCCACGCTCGTGCTCGGGTACCAACCCGACCACGCTGAACGACACCGGCTACAACTACCAGTCGGCTTCGCACTACTGCTTCGGCGCCACCGGCGACCTGAACACGCCATCGCCACGCGGTACCCTGGGTCGTCTGCCATGGGAAAAAACCCTGGACCTGAACGCGTCGTACAAGCCGGTCGCCCTGCCTGGCCTGACGCTGAAAGTTGACGTCTACAACGTCTTCAACGATCAGTCGGTCCAGAAAGTTGTCGAGCGTTACAACACCAACCTGGCCCGCTACGCTCTGTACGAATCGGTACTGAACATGAGCGCGCCACGTTCGATGAAGTTCAGCGCGGAATTCAACAAGAAGTTCTAAGCGCGTCACACGCCGGCCCCGGCCGGCTGCTGACCAAGGGGGGGGCGTTCCGTCAAGGGGCGCCCCCCTTTTTGGTTTGCCGGGCGCTGCTCTGGTAAAATACGCAGCTCAGAAAGTAGCGCGCCTACTGCCAACGAATTCAAACTCCGTGATTGACACACCACCATGACTTCTACGCTCCCGCATACCCCAATGGCTAACGCGATCCGCGCGCTGGCAATGGACGCCGTCCAGAAGGCCAATTCCGGCCACCCAGGCATGCCGATGGGCATGGCCGAGATCGCCGTGGCGCTGTGGAGTGGCCATTACAGCCACAACCCGGCCAACCCGAAATGGGTGAACCGCGACCGCTTCCTGCTGTCCAACGGCCACGGCTCGATGCTGCACTACGCGCTGCTGCACCTGTCGGGCTACGCGGTGACCATGGACGACATCAAGTCCTTCCGCCAGATGCATTCGAAAACCCCGGGCCACCCGGAAGTCGATGTCACGCCGGGCGTGGAAACGACCACCGGCCCGCTGGGCCAGGGCATCGCCAACGCGGTCGGCATGGCGCTGTCGGAGTACCTGCTGGCGGCCGAGTTCAACAAGCCGGGCCTGGACATCGTCAACCACTACACCTACGCGTTTGTCGGCGACGGCTGCCTGATGGAAGGCATCTCGCACGAAGTGTGCGCGCTGGCCGGCACGCTGGGCCTGAACAAGCTGATCGCGCTGTATGACGACAACGGCATCTCGATCGACGGCAAGGTCGAGGGCTGGTTCACCGACGACACCCCGGCCCGCTTCGAAGCCTACGGCTGGAACGTGATCCGCGCGGTTGACGGCCACGACGTGGCCGCCGTCTCGGCCGCCATCGCGGCCGCCAAGACTTCGAGCAAGCCGACCCTGATCTGCTGCAAGACCATCATTGGCAAGGGTTCGCCCAACCTGCAGGGTGGCGACAAGGTGCACGGCGCCGCGCTGGGCGACAAGGAAGTGGCGGCCGTGCGTGAATACATCGGCTGGAGCGCCGCGCCGTTCGAGATCCCGGCCGACGTGTACGCCGCCTGGGACGCCAAGGCCGCCGGCGCCGAGCGCGAGTCCGCGTGGAGCGCCAAGTTCGCGCAATACAGCGCCCAGTTCCCGGCCGAAGCCGCCGAGCTGAGCCGCCGCATGGCCGGCGAGCTGCCTGCCGCCTTCGAGGCCACGCTGGCCGCCGGCATCGCCGCCTGCGTCGAGAAGAAGGAAAACATCGCCACCCGCAAGGCCAGCCAGAACGCCATCCAGGCGCTGGCCCCGGTGCTGCCGGAATTCCTGGGCGGCTCGGCCGACCTGACCGGCTCCAACCTGACCAACTGGAAAGAGTGCGTGGCGCTGCGTTCCGGCAAACCAGGCAACCACATCAATTATGGCGTGCGCGAATTCGGCATGTCGGCCATCATGAACGGCATCACGTTGCATGGCGGCTACATCCCGTTCGGCGCCACCTTCCTGACCTTCTCGGACTACAGCCGCAACGCGCTGCGCATGGCCGCGCTGATGAAGCTGCGTTCGATCTTCGTGTTCACCCACGATTCGATCGGCCTGGGCGAAGACGGCCCGACCCACCAGTCGGTCGAGCACATCTCGTCGATGCGCCTGATCCCCAACCTGGACAACTGGCGTCCGTGCGACACCGTCGAATCGATGGTGGCGTGGGGCGAGGCGGTCAAGCGCAAGGCCGGTCCTTCGACGCTGATCTTCTCGCGCCAGAACCTGCCGTACCAGGAGCGTTCGGCACAGCAGATCGCCGACATCGCCCGCGGCGGCTACGTGCTGAGCGAAGTGGCGGACGCCAAGGTCACGCTGATCGCCACCGGTTCCGAGGTGGAGCTGGCCGTGGCCGCCGCTTCCGCGCTGGCGGCGGAAGGCATCGCCGCGCGCGTGGTGTCGATGCCGTCGACCGATGTATTTGACCGTCAGGACGCCGCCTACAAGGCCAGCGTGCTGACCAAAGGCTTGCCACGCGTGGCAATCGAAGCCGGCGTGACCGATTTCTGGTACAAATACGTCGGTCTGGAAGGCGCGGTGGTCGGCATCGATACCTTCGGTGAATCGGCCCCGGCAGGCGTGCTGTTCAAGCACTTCGGCTTCACGGTGGAAAACGTCGTGGCGAAAGTCAAATCTGTCATTGCATAATCTATAATTGCTTGTTGCATTACCTATTTTTCTAATCAGGAGCATAGTATGACGATCAAAGTTGCAATCAATGGCTACGGCCGTATCGGCCGCAATGTGCTGCGCGCTTTCTACGAAGGCGGCAAGAAACAGGACATCCAGATCGTTGCGATCAACGACCTGGGCGATGCCAAGTCGAACGCCCACCTGACCCGCTACGACACCGCCCACGGCAAGTTCCCAGGCACCGTGACGGTGGACGGCGACAACATGATCGTGAACGGCGACGTGATCCGCGTGTTCGCGCAGCGCAACCCTGCGGAAATCCCATGGGGCGAGCTGGGCGTGGACGTGGTGCTGGAGTGCACCGGCTTCTTCACCACCAAAGAGAAAGCTTCGGCCCACCTGAAGGGCGGCGCCAAGAAAGTCATCATCTCGGCACCGGGCGGCAAGGACGTCGACGCCACCATCGTGTACGGCGTCAACCAGCACGTGCTGAAGTCGACCGACACCGTGATCTCGAACGCGTCGTGCACCACCAACTGCCTGGCCCCGCTGGTCAAGCCGCTCAACGACGCCATCGGCGTGGAAACCGGCCTGATGACCACCGTGCACGCCTACACCAACGACCAGGTGCTGAGCGACGTGATGCATGAAGACCTGCGCCGCGCCCGTTCGGCCACCATGAGCATGATCCCGACCAAGACCGGCGCCGCCGCCGCGGTCGGCCTGGTGCTGCCTGAGCTGAACGGCAAGCTGGACGGTTTCGCGATCCGCGTGCCGACCATCAATGTGTCGCTGGTCGACCTGTCGTTCATCGCCAAGCGTGACACGACCGTGGACGAAGTCAACGCGCTGATGAAGGCCGCCGCCGAAGGCGCGCTGAAGGAAGTGCTGACCTACCAGACCGAACCGCTGGTGTCGATCGACTTCAACCACAATCCTGCCTCGTCGAACTTCGACTCGACCCTGACCAAAGTGTCGGGCCGCCTGGTCAAGGTATCGTCGTGGTACGACAATGAGTGGGGCTTCTCGAACCGCATGCTGGACACCACCGTTGCACTGATGACCGCGAAGTAAGCTTCCGCGATTCAAGTAGAGCCTGCCGGCGCAAACCGGCAGGCTTTTTTTTGGTCTATCGAAAATGGAGTGTTATTATATATTTAATATAATCTATTTAACATTGACCATGTACTCACCTCGCCGAACCGCACTGAGCTTGTTGTTGATGAGTGCGTTGTGGCCTTTGCCCGGCGCCGCACAGGCGCCTACGCCGGCCTATATCAGGGAGACGGTTGGGAAAAACCTGCGACTCAGTTTTACAGTGCTCTCCACGGGGGCCCGGCACGTCACGCTGATTGGCACGATAGACGGAGACTTGGCCGAGCAGTTCAAGGCCGCGGTAGCTGCGGACAGTCATGTCGATACCGTGGTGGTCGATTCGTACGGCGGCAATGTTGCCAGCGCCTTGGACATTGCCGACGTGATCCGCAAGCGGAACATGCGTATTGTGGTCGACGGCCGGTGTTTGTCGGCATGCGCCAGTTATTTGTTTTCGGCTGCTGCCACCAAGACAGTCCTTCCTGGCTCGGTTGTCGCGATACATGGCCTGACCTTCGACTATCTTGATGGCGCCAAGGTCGTGCATGCGACGGAATCACAGGCCGGCGAGTTGTTTCTCTCGTCGACTATGGGCGGCAATCGTGACTTCTTTGTTCGCTTGGCTGCGCGGCAAAACGAATTTTATCGGCAGCTTGGTGTGTGCAGTGATTTACGCGACGCCTTTGCGCGCTACCTGGCCCACCGTAAGCAATTGCTGGGCACTGATATGATCACGGCGCAGCAGCATGCGCCCGGCTGTCCGCCGGTGCAGATGTGGGCACTGGACAAGGCCCAGTTGGAAGCAGCTGGCGTGCGCGGCATCGGCGCGTTCTGGACGCCGTCCGGCGACGAGCAAAAAGCCCAACTGCTGCGCGACCTCGGACTGCCTGCGGATTTCCTGTACTACGGCCCGGCGGCGGGTCTGGAGCAGCTGTGCACCCAGCCGCCCGGCCGCATGGCGGCGGTGAAGCGATGGCTGGCGCGCACCTTCACCCGCTAGGCGAAAAAAAACCCATCGGCGCCAAGCAAGCTCGGGCCGATGGGTTTTTATTTAGCTATGGCGATTACAGCGAAACGCGCAGGCCCAGGTAGTAGCGGCGGCCGATGGCGTCGTAGGTCGACGCATCGGTCTCGGTGCCGACGGAGCTGCCCGGCAGGCCGCTGATGATCGGTGCCGGCTTGGCGTCAAACGCGTTGTTGATACCGAAGTATACCTGCATCGACTTCTTGGCGTCCTTCGTGATGTCGTAGGTGAACTGGAAGTCGTTGTAGGTCTTCGAGCCAACGCCCACGGTGCCCGGTGCAATGCTCAGGCTCTTCAGGAACTGGTCGTCCAGCGCCACAGGGCCGGTGTAGGTTGCGGTCCAGGTCGCGCCGAAGCTGCCCCATTTGTACGCCGTGTTCAATACTGCCTTGTTGCGCGGAGCATTGATGTTGTTGGCCGTGACTTCGCCGACATCGTCATTGCGCGGGGTCAAGGAAGGATTAACCTTGTCTTCAGGAATGTCCCGGCGCCAGAATTGACGCAGATAGGTGTACGCCAGTTGCGCGTTCAGACGGCCAGGACCGACCTTGTCCGCCCACGACAGGGTCATGTCGACGCCTTCGGTACCCATGCCGCCGCTGTTGGTGACGGCGGTATCGCTGTACTGAATGGAACCGGCGCTCAGGTTGCCCGTTTGCGCAGGACGGCGGGTGATGAATTTGCAGAACACTTGGTTGTTCTGGTTGTAGCACTGATCCAATGCATACTGACGGTCGGTACCGACGATGGCGTCCGCGATATTGATCTTGAAGTAGTCCGCCGTAAAGGTGAACTTGTTCAGCATCGGAATCGAACGTGGAGTGATGACCACACCGATCGTGGTCGAACGGCCTTTTTCAGCTTTCAGGTCCGGATTGCCGGTGTTGTAGCCGCTGATGCCCTGCAGGTCGGGCTGACCCAGCGTGAAGACGCCGCCGTGTGCCGCCATGTTGGCCGCCACGCCAGGCGCGTTGCGGCAGTTGATCGCCAGCGGGGTAGTTGCTGACGACGTTACGCCGTCGCATGGATCGACCAGGCCGTTCGGGAAGTCCTGGCTAGGCGCCTGGTACAGCTCGTTGATGTTCGGCGCGCGGGTCGATTGGGCGCGGGTCGCGCGGATCTTGAAGTCCGAGGTCACTGCCCATTCGCCGCCGGCGTTCCAGCTGTTGGTGCTGCCCACGGTCGAGTAATCGCCGTGGCGGAAGGTGCCCAGGAAACTCAGTTCCTTGGCGAACGGCTTGTCTTTCAGCAGCGGGACGCGGGTTTCCACGAACGCTTCACGCACCTGGAACTTGCCGTAGGTCGGTGGCGTTGCGTTGCCCGCGTTCAGGCCGGCCTGGGTCAGCGGATCTGGAACCGAGCTCGACTCTTCGCTGCGCCACTCGAAACCGGCTGCCAGGCCCACTTTACCAGCCGGCAGGGCGAACAGGTCGCCGCTGACCGATGCGCCGGCCAGTTTCTGGGTGACGGCGGTCAGCAGCGAACCAGGCGCGGTCACATATTTCAGCGCTGCGGGCGTTACGGTGTTGAAGCCGAAAATGTTGATCGGCACGCAGCCTTCGGCTACCGCGTTGGCGTCGCTGCAGACCGGGGCGCCGCCGGCCGCGCCGGGGATCGCGCTCAGTGCATTGCGCAGGTTGGGGATATTGACCTGGCCGGTGGAGCTCTGCGCTTCCTTGGTCTTGCCGTAGGTGATGTAGGTCTCGTAGTTCCAATCCTTGACCGTGCCTTTCAGGCCGGTGGAAATGCGGAAGGTGTCGCGGTCGACATCGGAGTGGCGCGCACCGAACTCGGACAGGCGCCGGGTGAAGAAGTAATCCGGGATGCCGTCGCCGTCGGTGTCGCTGATGCGGTCGTACAGGTATTGCGGCACCAGCGGGTTCTTGACCAGCTTGCCGTTGACCATGGCGCCGGCCGGTACCTGGCCGCCGCTGCCTTTGAAGACCTGGTCCGAACCGAGCGGGAAGGCTTCGATATTGCTCGAGGCCTTGGTCGAGGCATACGTGCCTTCGAAGAAGGCGCTATGGTTGTCGTTGAAGGCGTGGGTGCCGTTCAGCGCAAACAGGTAGCGTTCGGTTGGTACGGCGATGGTGCGCAGGGTGGAGCGGTTGTAGCCGGTCGCGCCGACGCCCTTGACGCCGTTGGTGCTCCACGGGATGACATTGCCGTTCTTGTCGTAGGTGAAGTCTTCGGAGTCGCCGAAGAAGTGGCCCTGCGGCGCGTAGCTCGAGAAGTTCGGGGATTTCGGGATGAAGGCCAGTTCGGGGTGTCCCTTGCTGATGGACGAGGTCTGGTCCATCGACGAGCGGTCGCGGTCTTTGGAGAACACCGCGCCCTGTTTCGAGTAGCCGAAGTGACCCATGATGTTGCTGGCGCCGTCGGCGCTGGTGGTGCCGAAAGTGAGCGCCAGTTTTTTCTTGAGGTCGTCGCCTTTGCTGCTGCGGCCGGATTGGCCATCGATCAGTACGCCATCGAAGTTTTTCTTCAGGATGATGTTGACCACACCAGCCACCGCGTCCGAACCGTAGGTCGCCGAAGCGCCGCCGGTCAACATCTCGACGCGTTCGATGAAGTCGGTCGGAATGGTGTTCAAGTCCACCGAGGTGCTGCCGGGCACGCCGGAAACGAAGCGGCGGCCATTGACCAGCACCAGGGTGCGCGAATCGCCGAGGTTACGCAGGTTGACGGTGGAAACGCCGGCGCCCGAGGTCAGGAAATTCGAGTTGGTGCGGCTCAGCGTTGGCGTGCCCAGCGTCGGATTCTTTTGCAGCAGTTCCTGCAAGTTGACCGCGCCCGAGGCGGCGATATCGGCCGAGGTCAGGATTTGCAGTGGCGACGGCGATTCCGCGCCGGGTGTCGAAATGCGTGAACCAGTGATTTCCACCTTCTGCATCGGCTGCGTCGTGGCATCCTGGGCGTGGGCGGCCTGTAGGCCGAGCGCCAGTCCGCCCACGCAGATCATGCGTACGGAACGGGACAACGTTGTTTCCTTGATCATTACCAAATCCTCCAATTGTCATGAGCATCGCGAACTTCGGGAAAAGATTTTTCCCGACTGGCCAATGTATTGGGTGGATGATATATTTGTAAACATAAAATGACAAAATAACCAAAAAAATAACGTCCCTGTTCTTTTTACGCTACAAGGTGATCCGCAGCCCCAGATAATAGCGGCGGCCGATCGCGTCATAGGTCGAGGTATCGGTCTCGGTGCCGGTGACGCTGCCGGGCAGGCCGCTGATGATGGGCGGCGCCTTGGCGTTGAAGGCATTGTCCATGCCCAGGTACAGTTGCACGGACTTCTTCATGTCGTAGGTGAACTGGAAATCGTTGTAGGTGCGTGAGCCCACGCCCACCGTCCCCGGCGCGATGCTCAGGCTTTTCAGGAACTGGTCGTCCAGCGAGACCGGCCCGGTGTAGGTGGCGGTCCAGTTGACGCCGTACGGCCCCCATTTGTATGCCAGGTTGAGGCCGGCGCGGTTGCGCGGCGCGTTGGTGTTGGCGGCCGTGACCTCGCCGACGTCGCTGTTCTTCTCCGCCTCCGGCGTGGCCTTTTGCCACAGCTGGCGCAGCCAGGTCCAGGCCAGGCGGGCGCTCAGGCTGCCCGGGCCGACCTTGTCCGCCCAGGAGGCCGTGACGTCGACGCCCTCGGTGCCGAAGCCGCCGCTGTTGGTGGCGGCGACATTGCTGTATTGGATGGAGCCGGAACTCAGGTTGCCCACCGGCGCCGGACGGCGCGTGATGAAGCTGCAGAAGGTCTGGTTGTTTTGGTTGTAACATTGATCCAGCGCATATTGACGGTCGGTGCTGACGATGGCGTCCGCGATCTTGATAGTGAAATAGTCGACCGTGAAGGTGAAGCGGCGCAGCATCGGGACCGAACGCGGCGTCACCACCAGGCCGATGGTGGTGGAGCGGCCTTTTTCCGCCTTGAGATTGGGGTTGCCGGTGTCGTAGCCGCTGATGCCCTGCTGGTCGGCCTGGTTCAGCGTGAAAATGCCGCCATGTGCCGCCATGTTGGCGGCAACGCCCGGCGCGTTGCGGCAATTGACGGCCAGCGCGCTGGTCCCGGACGACGATACGCCCTCGCAGGGATCGACCAGCCCGGCGGGGAAGTCCTGGCTGGGCGCCTGGAACAGCTCGTTGATGTTGGGCGCCCGCGTCGATTGCGCACGCGTGCCGCGCAGCTTGACGTCCGTGGTGATGCCCCATTCCAGGCCGGCATTCCAGCTGTTGGTGCTGCCGACGGTGGAATAGTCGCCATGGCGCACCGTGCCGAGGAAGCTCAGGTCGCGGGCGAATGGCCGGTCCTTCAACAGCGGCACCCTGGCTTCGACAAACAGCTCGCGCACCAGGAAGTTGCCGAACGTGGGCGGCAGGGCGTTGCCGGCGTTCAGGCCGGATTGGGTCAGCGGGTCGGGAATCGCGCTGGACTCCTCGCTGCGCCATTCGAAACCGGCGGCGACGCCGATGCGGCCGGCGGGCAGGCCGGGCACTTCGCCGGTGGCCGAGCCGCCCACCAGCTTCTGGGTGATCGCCGTTTCCAGCGAGCCGGGCGCGGTCACATATTTGAGCGCGGCCGGCGTGATGCTGTTGTAGCCGAAAATACTGATCGGCACGCAGCCCTCGGCCACCGCATGCGGATCGCGGCACACCGGCGTGCCGTCGGGGCCGGGAATCGCCTCCAGCGCGTTGCGCAAGCTCATGACATTGACCTGGCCGCTGGAGTTCTGCGCCTCCTTGGTCTTGCCGTAGGAGAGATAGGCTTCGTAACTCCAGTCGCGCACCGTGCCTTTCAGCCCGGTCGCCAGGCGGAAGGTGTCGCGGTCCACGGTCGAGTGGCGCGGGCCGAACTCGGACAGGCGGCGGGTGAAGAAGTAGTCGGGCAGGCCGTCGCCGTCGGTGTCGCTGATGCGGTCGTACAAATACTGCGGCACCAGCGGATTCTTGACCAGCACGCCGTTGACAAGCGACGCGGCCGGCACCTGGCCGCTGGGCTTGTAGACCTGGTCGGAGCCGAGCGGGAAGGGCTCGATATTGGTATCGACCTTGGACGAGGCATACGTGCCCTCGAAAAACGCGCTGTGGTTCTCGTTGAAGGCCCAGTTGCCGTTGGTGGCGAACAGGTAGCGCTCGGTCGGCACGGCGATCAGGCGGTAGGCCGAGCGGTTGAAACCGGTGGCGCCGGCGCCGCTGCCGGGCGCGCCATTTTGCTTCCAGGGGATAATGTTGTTATTCGCATCATAGGTGAAATCCTCGCTGTCGCCGAAGAAATGGCCTTGCGGCGCGTAGCCGGAAAAGTTGGGGCGCTTGGCCACGAAGGCCAGTGCCGGATGCTTCTGGGTGATGGCCGAGGTCTGGTCGATGGCCGAGGCGGGGCGGTCGCGCGAGTACACCGCCCCCTGTTTCGAGTAGCCGAAATGGCCCATGACGTTGCTGGCGCCGTCTGCGCTGGTGGTGCCGAAAGTAAGCGCCAGTTTCTTTTTATAATCGTCGCCTTCGTTGCTGCGGCCGGTCTGCGCGTCGAATAACAGGCCGTTGAAGTTTTTCTTCAGAATAATATTGACCACGCCGGCCACGGCATCCGATCCATAGGTGGCCGAGGCGCCGCCGGTTAATAATTCCACCCGTTCAATAAAATCCGTTGGAATAGTGTTGAGGTCGACGGCAGTATCTCCGGGTACGCCGGAAACAAACCGCCGGCCATTAATTAATACCAGGGTGCGTGAATCGCCGAGGTTTCTTAAATTAACCGTCGATACGCCGGCGCTCGATGTCTGGAAATTGGAATTGGCGCGGCTGATGGTCGGCGTGCCCATGGTCGGGTTTTTCTGCAATAAATCTTGCAGATTGGTCGCACCGGACGCGGCAATATCCACCGAGTTTAATACCTGCAATGGCGAAGGCGATTCCGCCGCCGCCGAGGCGATGCGGGAGCCGGTTATCAGCACCTTCTGCATGGGTTCGGCGGCTTGCTGGCCGAAGGCGGCTTGTGTGCCCAAAGCCAGGCCGCCAAGACAAAGCAGGCGGATCGCGCGGGCGATCGAAGTTTCATTATTCATTATCCGACTCCTAGGGTGTGTCGCGGTTATTGTTGAATGCCACCGCATATAGACTGACTAGGCTGCCGAAGAGTTCCCGACGATCGTAAGCTCGATTCTGGCATTTACGTGCCAATTTTTAGCTTGTTTTCAGAGGGAAGGCGAAAAAAAACCGGGACATCGTCCCGGTTGTTCGCTTGCGCCGCTGTTTTGTTATTTGTAGATGCCGGAGCCGACCATCATATCGTCGACTTTTTCAATGTAGCCGGACTTGGCTTCCACCGCCTTGGTGACCGGATTCGGCCATTTGAAATCCACCCAGCCTTTCCCCTTGGATTTGGCGAGGTCGACCATTTCTTTAATCATCGGTTTGCCTTCATTATCCTTGAGGCCAATCAAAGGCTTGCCGACCATTTTAGGATTATTACCGTGGGCTAATGCAACGCCATTCAAATCATAAACATAGATATACAGATCGCGGTCGTGGAAAGTCGTATTGGCCGGATCGGAAATGGCGGCGAAGGCTTTTTCCTTGCCGTCGGATTTAATCAAGGCAACCGCCTTTTTAACCATGGCAACGGCTTCGTCGGGCGATCCCTTGTCGGCGGCCAGAGCGGTCGATGACATTGCAAACAAGCTCAAGCTAAGTGCCGCGGCACCGAATAAAGCTTTCATATCACTTCTCCTTTGAGTAAAACTGCGACGGCGCTGCGCGCTCTGATGTTTGTGGATTTCAATATTACTGCAGTTAATGAATTTAAACGGGTTCACAAGCAGGTACGCACAGATATCGTTGTTATGTGGCAACGTTGTCACCGAAGATAGCGCGCCATAAGGCCGTCACGTCGGCGGCCTGCGCGGCCACCAATTGCGGATCGACGCGCGCCAGGTCCTGGCCTTGCAGCCGTAGTTGGTGTTGTAACTTGCGCAACTGTCGATAGGCGTCGGCCACGCGCGCCGCCAGTCCCGCGTCGATCAATCCCAGCTCGCCGCACATTTTCAAAAGTGCAATGTTGCCGAAATTCGCGGTCAGTTGAGGGTAGGCCGCGGCGTGCTGCAGCACCAGGAACTGGACGATGAACTCGATGTCGATCATGCCGCCCGGATCCTGTTTCAGGTCGAACAGCGCGCTGTGATTCGGCTTGGCTTCCATCATGCGTTTCCGCATCGCAATGACTTCCTGTTTCAGCGGACCGTCGGCCGGGCGTTCCTTGCGCAGCACCGCCTCGCGGATCTGCTCGAAGCGGGCGCCGATGGCCGCATCGCCGGCGCAGAAGCGGGCGCGGGTCAGCGCCTGGTGCTCCCACACCCAGGCCGAATTGCTCTGGTACTTTTCAAACGCCGCCACGCTCGACACCAGCATGCCGCTGGCGCCGTCCGGGCGCAGCGCGGTGTCGATGTCGAACAGGATGCCGGCCGAGGTGTGCGATGTCATCCAGGTGATAAAGCGCTGCGCCAGCTTGGCGTACTGGGCCGGCGCCTCCTGGTCGCTGTCGTCGTACAGGAAGATCACGTCCAGGTCGGACACATAGCCCAGCTCCTTGCCGCCCAGCTTGCCGTAGGCGATCACCGCGAACTGCGGCACTTCGCGGTGGCGCGTGGCCACCGTCTGCCAGATCGCCTTGATGGCGGCGGCCACGATGGTGTCGGCCAGCGCCGACAGGTGGTCGGCCAGCTTTTCCACCGTCAGGTCGCCAGCCAGGTCCTGCGCCAGCAGGTGGAACAGCTGGGCGTGGTGGATTTCGCGCAGGATGTCCATCAGCCGCTCGGTGTCGCCCGGCGCCGAGGCCAGCTGGGTTTCCAGGTCGGCCGCCAGCGCCACCGGGTCGAACACGGCGTTGCGCACCCGGTCGTCCAGCAGCTCGTCCAGCAGGATGGGGTGCTGGCTGAGGAATTGCGCGGCCCAGCCGCTGGCGTGCACCATGCGGATCACCCGCGCCAGCGTGTGCGGATACTCGGTCAGCAGCGACAGGTAGGCCGAACGGCGCGCAATCGCCTCCAGGAAATCGAGCAGCCGGCCCAGCGTGGCCTGCTGGCTGCCGCCGCTGGACTCGCGCGAGCACTGGACGATCAGCGGCAGCGCCGCGTTGACCAGTCCCAGCAGCCGGTTGCGGCTGGCTTCCGGCAGCGATTGCAGGCGCGGCGCCTGCCAGGTCGAGATCAGGCGCTTGGCCGCGCCCTCGGGATCGTCGAAGCCCAGCGCGGCAAAGCGCGCCACCATGGCTTCGCGGTTGTCGGGGTCGGCGCACTCGTTGCTGGACTGCGGGTTGATGTCGCCGTCGCTGCCGCTGGTCTTGTCCGAGAACATCTCGTCGAACTGGCCGGCGACGAACTGGCGGTGGGCTTCCAGCTGGGTCAGCAGGGTGGCGGTGTCGGGCAGGCCCATCATCTGCGCCACCAGCAGGCGGTCGGCGTCGTTGGCCGGCAGCGTGTGGGTCTGGGCGTCGTCCAGGTATTGCAGGCGGTGCTCCAGATTGCGCAGGAAGGTGTAGGAAGCCAGCAGTTGATAGACGATGGCGTGGCTTAGCAGGCCTTTCTCGGCAATGATGCGCAGCGTGGTCCGGGTCGAACGGTCGCGCAGGGCGGCGTCGCGCCCGCCCCGTATCAGCTGGAACACCTGCGCCAGGAACTCGATCTCGCGGATGCCGCCGCGGCCCAGCTTGACGTTGTTGCTGCGGTCCGGATGCAGCCGCTCCTGGCGGTTCACCTCGGCGCGGATTTGCGCGTGCATGTTGCGGATGGCGTCGATCACGCCGAAATCCAGGTAGCGGCGGAACACGAACGGGCGCACGATGGCGTCCAGCGCGGCGATATCCTCGCTGCGGCCGGTGACGGCGCGCGCCTTGACCCAGGCATAGCGCTCCCACTCGCGCCCCTGGACGATCAGGTACTGCTCCACCATGTTCAGGCTGGCGGCCAGCGGACCGGAGCCGCCGTTCGGCCGCAAGGCCATATCGACGCGGAACGTGTAGCCATCTTCCGTGATCTCCGACAGGGCCGCGATCAGCTTCTTGCCCAGGCGCACAAAGAACTCGTGGTTGGACAGGCTGCGCTGGCCCGCTCCGGCCACGGTGTCGCCATCCTCCGGGTAGACGAAGATCAGGTCGATATCGGACGACACGTTCAACTCGCCGCCGCCTTGCTTGCCCATGCCCAGCACGATCAGCTCCTGCTGCTGGCCGGAATCGCGGCCGATGGGCGTGCCGTGCGCGGCCACCATCTCCGCGTAAATCTCCTCCAGGTGCCGCTGGATGGCGAAATCGGCGACGCGGGTCATGGTTTCCACCACCTCGGCCAGGTTGGCCTTGCCTTCCAGGTCGCGGCGGATCAGCACGCACACCAGCAGGTTGCGCAGCCGGCGCATGGCGCGCATCAGCGGCAGCGGCGGGGCGCCTTCGGGCACGGCGGCGGCTTCTTTTGCTAAATAATCAGCAAGATTGATCTGGGCAAGCGATAATTGCGCTAAATCATCAGCCTTGGCGGCGCGGTCGGGAGCGGCGGCCAGCCAGCGCTGGTAAAAACGTGAGACGGTGGGTGCAATCATTGGCAACGTGTTTCCTGATGCAAAGTTGGTCGGTAACGGCAAAGTAACGCTCTGTAAAGCATGTAAAACCGGCGCGGGTCTGCCCTAAGTGGCGCTGTCTCGCACGGGGGATACGGTAGAATTGCTACGCAGGCATAAAAGCTTGAAACCGAGTTTAGCGATTTATTTGACGCATGGCCTGATTTATTAGCTTATTGATGCAAAAACCAGAAGAGGAGACTGTGACAGGCGAGGGCCCTTTGGCTGCGCGCTGGCATCGGATTCGTGCCGCCTATCGTTTCTGCAACCTGGCCACCCACCATGTGCTCGGCTTCACGCTGAAGCTGTTCCTGCTGCTGTATTTCGCCTTCGCCATCCTGTTCCTGACGCTGCGCTACGCGGTGCTGCCGAATATCGACCACTACAAGGGCGACATCGAGCGCGCCGCCAGCAGCGCGGTGGGCAATCCCGTCACCATTTCCCGCATCTACGCCTCCTGGCGCGGCCTGCGCCCCAGCCTGTTCCTGGGCGACGTGGTGCTGCACGACCAGCTGGGCAACCAGGCGCTGGCCTTGCCGAGCGTGTCGGCCACGATCTCGTGGTGGAGCGTGCTGGCGGGCGCGGTGCGCTTCGAATCGCTGGAGCTGGTGCGCCCCGAGCTCGACGTGCGGCGCGAGGCCGACGGCCGCCTGTATGTGGCCGGCATCTATATTGACCTGCGCAAGCCGAGCGACGGCAAGGGCGCCGACTGGCTGCTGTCGCAGCGCGAGATCGTCATCCGCGAAGGCCGCCTGCGCTGGACCGACCTGCAGCGCAGCGCGCCGCCGCTGGCGCTGGAAGGCGTCAACATCGCGCTGCGCAACCAGTGGCTGCACCACCAATTTGCGCTGAAGGCCACGCCGCCGGCCGCGCTGGCCGCGCCGCTCGACCTGCGCGCCGACTTCACCCATCCCGCCTTCGGCGCGCGCGTGTCCAACGTGTCGATGTGGAAGGGCGAGGTCTACACCGACCTGCGCGACACCGACTTGCAGGCCTGGAAGCCATGGCTGGATTTCCCGTTCGAGCTCAACAGCGGCGGCGGTTCGCTGCGCGCCTGGATCAGCATCGAGCAATCGCGCCTGACCAGCTTTACCGCCGACGTCGGCCTGCGCGACGTGTCCGCCGTGCTGGGCAAGGATTTGCCGGTGTTGGACCTGCGCCAGCTGACCGGCCGCCTGGCCGCCCGCGAAGACATCCCGGCCACCGCGCCGCTGGTCCGCAAGGGCGGCGAGCGTCCGCGCTTCGGCGCGCTGGGCCACAGCATCGAGCTGAGCAACCTGACGCTGACCACCAGCGACGGCCTGGTGATGGCGCCCACCTCGCTGTCCGAACACTACACCCCGGCCGCCGGCGCCAAGCCGGAGCGCTACGAAGTGCGCGCCCGCCAGCTGGACCTGCAAACCATGGCCGGCCTGGCCGAGCGCCTGCCGCTGACCGAGCACCAGCGCAAGCTGCTGGCCGACATGGCGCCGCGCGGCCTGCTGCAGAATTTTTACGCCGAATGGCAGGGCACTTTCCCGGCCCTGCAGACCTACCGCCTCAAGGGCGACCTGGTCGGCCTGGGCCTGAAGCCGCAGCCGCCGCGCCTGGCGCAGCCCAAGACCGCGAAGACGCCGGCCATCGCCGGCATGCCCGCCATCCCCGGCTTCGACAATTTGACCGGCGCCATCGACGCCACCGAGAAGGGCGGCAGCTTCAGCCTGGCTTCGGAGCAGCTGGTGCTGCAAATGCCGGACTACTTCAGCGAACCGTCGATGCCGTTCGACCACCTGAACCTGAAGGCGCGCTGGTCGTTCGAGCCGGACAACCAGCTGCTGTTCGAGATCGACAGCATGGACTTCCTGCAGCAGGGCCTGAGCGGCACGCTGCAAGGCTCGCACCGCATGCCGCTGGCCGGCAAGGGCGTCGGCAATGTCGACCTGACCGGCACCTTGAACGGCTTCCAGATCAACCGCATCGACAACTACCTGCCGATGCAGACGCCGCACGACCTGCGCGCCTGGCTGACCGGCGCGCTGGAAGGCGGCGTCGCCAGCGAGGTCACGGTGCGCCTGCGCGGCGACCTGGCGCACTTCCCCTTCCACAGCGAGGCCGACAAGGCGCGTGGCGAATTCCGCGTGGCCGGCAAGCTGACCGAGGGCAAGCTCAATTATTCGCCGAGCCACTTCCTGCACGACGGCAAGGAGCTGGGCAAGGATGGCAAGCCGCTGCCGCTGTGGCCGCAGGCCGAGCACATCAAGGGCAGCTTCGCGTTCGACCGCGCCCGCATGGAGATACGCGGCGACACCGCCACCACCGGCGGCGTCGCGCTGTCGGGCGTGAAGGCGGTGATCCCCGATTTGACGCTCCACGATTCGATGCTGGAAATCGACGGCAACGCGGCCGGGCCGATGCAGGAATTCCTCAAGTACGTGGCCAACAGCCCGGTGCTGGAATGGATCTCGCACTTCACCGACGAGACCCAGGCCAGCGGCAACGCCAAGCTGGCGCTGAGCCTGCGCCTGCCGCTGTCGCACCTGATCGACGCCAAGGTGCAGGGCGCGCTGCAACTGATGAACAACGACATCACGCTGATGAACGACCTGCCGCCGGTGCTGGCCTCGCAGGGCAAGATCGAGTTCAACGAGCACGGCGTCAACCTGAACCAGCTGTCGGGCGCCTTCCTGGGCGGGCCGGTCAGCATCACCGGCGGCAGCCAGAAGGACAACTCCATCGTCGTCAAGCTGGGCGGCATGATGACGGCCGACGGCTTCCGCAAGACCTATCCGATGCCGGCCATGCAGCGCCTGGCCAGCCACTTCTCGGGCGCCACGCGCTACAGCGGCACGGTCACGGCGCGCGACCACCAGGTGGTGGTGGCGGTCGACTCCACCTTGAGCGGCCTCGGCATCGAACTGCCGGCCCCGGTCCGGAAGGCCGCGCCGGACGCGATGCCGGTGCGCTTCGTGCTGACCAGCGCGCTCACGCCGGACGCCGCCGGCGCCATCCACGACGACATGCGCATCGGCCTGGGCACCAACATCGCCGCGCGCTACCAGCGCCAGAAATTCGGCAAGGCGCCGTGGAAGCTGGTGCGCGGCGGCATCGGCGTCAACACGCCCGCGCCCGAGCCCGACAGCGGCATGGCCTTCAATATCAGCCTGCGCGCGCTGAACGTCGACTCGTGGCTGGACTTCGGCAACGAGATCGCCGGCAAGGCCGACAGCGCGCCATCCACCGCCGACAGCGCCGACATCGCCCAGTACGTGATGCCGGACTCCATCGCCGCGCGCGCCAGCGAGCTGGTAATCGGCGACCGCAAGCTGGAGAACGTGGTGGTCGGCGTCAGCCGCCAGAAAACGGTGTGGCAGGCCAGCGTCGATTCCAGCCAGGCCAACGGTTACGTGACGTGGAGCGAACCGTCCACCGGCCAGGGCCTGGGCAAGGTGACGGCGCGCCTGTCGTCGCTGGTGATCCAGGAGTCGGCGTCGAAGGACGTGCAGGATCTGCTGGACGGCAAGAGCGCGGCCGCCACCATCCCGGCGCTGGACGTGGTGGTCGAGCGCTTTGAATTGTTCAACAAGCCGCTGGGCCGGCTGGAACTGCAGGCCAGCAACGCGCAGATGCAGAACGCCCGCGAATGGCGCATCGGCAAGCTGTCGCTGGCCAATCCGGACGGCGAGTTGAAGGGCACCGGCAAATGGGTCACCAAGGATGGCGCCCACACCACCAGCCTGAACTTCAACCTCGACATCGCCGACGCCGGCAAGTTGCTGGACCGCTTCGGCTTCGCCGGCACGGTCAAGAACGGCAAGGGCACGCTCAACGGCGACATCGCCTGGAAGGGCCTGCCGTATTCGCTGGACCTGCCGAGCCTGTCCGGCGACATCAAGCTGAACGTCGAGAAGGGCCAGTTCCTCAAGCAGGACCCGGGCGCCGCCAAGCTGCTCGGCGTGCTCAGCCTGCAAGCGCTGCCGCGCCTGCTCAAGCTGGACTTCCACGATGTGTTCTCGGAAGGCCTGGCGTTCGACGGCATCACCGCCAACGCCGCCATCAACCGCGGCATCGCCAAGACCGACAACTTGAAAATGCACGGCGTCGCCGCCACCGTGCTGATGGACGGCAGCGCCGACATCGCCAACGAAACCACCAACCTGCATGTGGTGGTGATCCCGGAAGTGAACCTGGGCACGGCGCCGCTGGTGTACGCGCTGGCGGTCAATCCGGTGATCGGCCTGGGCAGCTTCCTGGCGCAGCTGTTCCTGAGTGCGCCGGTGATGAAGGCCTTGACCTATCATATGCAGGTCACCGGGCCGTGGAAGGCGCCGGTGGTGACCAAGCTCGACGCATCCAAAGTGGAAGTGCCCGCCAAGGGCGCCAATTGAACGGGACCATCATGAACACAGTCGCCGCAGTACAAATGATTTCCTCGCCGTCCGTGACGGACAACATCGCCACCGCGCGCCGCCTGGTCACCCAGGCCGCCGAGGCCGGCGCCACGCTGGTGCTGCTGCCGGAATACTGGGCCATCATGGGCCTGAACGACAGCGACAAGGTGGCCGTCGCCGAGCCGCTGGGCCAGGGGCCGATCCAGGACTTCATGTCCGCGCTGGCTAAGGAGCTGGAAATCTGGCTGATTGGCGGCACGCTGCCGCTGGCGTCCGACGATCCGGAAAAAGTCGTCAACACCACGCTGGTCTACAACCCGCAGGGCGAGCACGTGGGCCGCTACGACAAGATCCACCTGTTCGGCTTCACCAAGGGCACGGAGTCGTACAACGAAGCGAAGACCATCGTGCCGGGCAAGCATGTCGGCGTGTTCGAGGCGCCGTTCGGCAAGGTCGGCATGTCGGTCTGCTACGACCTGCGCTTCCCCGAGCTGTACCGCGCGATGGGACCGGTGTCGCTGATCGTCGTGCCGGCCGCGTTCACCTACACCACCGGCCACGCGCACTGGGAGATCCTGCTGCGCGCGCGCGCCATCGAGAACCAGTGCTACGTGCTGGCGGCGGCGCAGGGCGGCAACCACCCGAACGGCCGCCGCACCTGGGGCCACAGCATGCTGATCGACCCGTGGGGTACGGTCAAGGCCGTGCTGGCCGAGGGCGAGGGCGTGGTCCACGGCGACATCGATTTGATGTTCATGGACAGCGTGCGCCAGAGCCTGCCGGCACTGAAGCACCGGACCATGTGAACTCCGCTACAATTGCATCACATTCTTAGAAGACACTATCATGAAGCCATTTGAACCGAACCTGTCCACCCTGGCCGTGGCGCGCGACATCCTGCTGACGCCGTTCGGACTGGACGAAGCCAAGCTGCTCAAGACGCTGGGCTCGATGTTCACGCACAAGGTCGACTACGCCGACCTGTATTTCCAGTTCACCAAGAACGAGGGCTGGAGCCTGGAAGAGGGCATCGTCAAGACCGGCAGTTTCTCGATCGACCAGGGCGTCGGCGTGCGCGCCGTGTCGGGCGACAAGACCGCCTTCGCCTACTCGGACGACATCTCCGAAGCGGCCCTGATGGACGCGGCCTCGGCCACGCGCACCATCGCCCGCGCCGGCGCCGGCAAGATCAAGGTGGCCGGCGCGATGACGCCGACCGGCGGCCGCTCGCTGTACCTGCCCAACGACCCGCTGGCCTCGCTGGACGCGACCGCCAAGGTCAAGCTGCTCGAACGCGTGGAAAAAATGGCGCGCGCCAAGGATCCGCGCGTGGTGCAGGTGATGGCCAGCCTGGCCGGCGAATACGACGTGGTGCTGGTGGTGCGCAGCGACGGCGTGCTGGCGGCCGACATCCGCCCGCTGGTGCGCGTGTCGCTGACGGTGATCGTCGAGCAGAACGGCCGTCGCGAGATGGGCTCGTCCGGCGGCGGCGGCCGCTACGACTACGGCTACTTCAGCGATGCGCTGCTGGAGCAATACGCGACCGACGCCGTCAGCTCGGCGGTGGTCAACCTCGATGCGCGTCCGGCCCCGGCCGGCCCGATGACCGTCGTGCTGGGACCAGGCTGGCCCGGCATCCTGCTGCACGAGGCGATCGGCCACGGCCTGGAGGGCGACTTCAACCGCAAGGGTTCGTCGACCTTCTCCGGCCGCATCGGCGAGCGCGTCGCCGCCAAGGGCGTGACGGTGGTGGACGACGGCACGCTGGCCGACCGCCGCGGCTCGCTCAACATCGACGACGAAGGCAACCCGACCCAGTGCACCACGCTGATCGAGGATGGCATCCTGAAAGGCTACATCCAGGACACCATGAACGCGCGCCTGATGAAGATGCCGGTGACCGGCAACGCCCGCCGCGAATCGTTCGCCCACCTGCCGATGCCGCGCATGACCAACACCTACATGCTGGGCGGCGACAAGGACCCGGCGGAAATCCTGGCCTCGGTCAAGAACGGCCTGTACGCGGTCAACTTCGGCGGCGGCCAGGTCGACATCACCAACGGCAAGTTCGTGTTCTCGGCCAGCGAGGCCTACATGATCGAGGACGGCAAGGTGACCTACCCGGTCAAGGGCGCCACCCTGATCGGCAACGGCCCGGAAGTGCTGAACCGCGTCTCCATGATCGGCAACGACATGCGCCTGGATCCGGGCGTGGGCGTGTGCGGCAAGGAAGGCCAGAGCGTGCCGGTGGGCGTCGGCCAGCCGACCCTGCGCATCGACGGCGTGACGGTCGGCGGCACGGCCTGAGCCACGGATAGCCATAAGCTTATAGCCATAAACTGCTTGCCAATCCGCGAACAATAGCGTTATAGTCGTTTAAACACCACACGGAAACCCGTTCATGACCCGCTTCTTCTTTACCGGCCATTTTTACTTTAGCAATTCCAACCCAAAGGCGGTGGAGTAGCGGCCGGTACACGTAGAAGCAAAAACGAGTTCCTGCAAATTCCAAAAAAACCGCCTTCCGAGGCGGTTTTTTTTTAATGTTTTTTTGAACTTTCACCCTTAGCTCAATTGGAGAACAGCATGCCCCGTACCGATGATTTGCGCATCCGCGAAATGAAGGAATTGACGCCGCCGTCCCACCTGATACGCGAATTCGCATGCACCGAGCAAGCCGAGCAGACCGCCGCCGACGCCCGCGTCGCGCTGCACCGCATCCTGCACGGCCAGGACGACCGCCTGATGGTGGTGATCGGCCCGTGCTCGATCCACGATCCCAAGGCCGCGATGGAATACGCGCGCCGCCTGGTGGTGCTGCGCCGCGAACTGTCGGCCGACCTGGAGATCGTCATGCGCGTGTACTTCGAGAAGCCGCGCACCACGGTCGGCTGGAAGGGCATGATCAACGACCCGTACATGGACAGCAGCTTCCGCATCAACGACGGCCTGCGCATGGCGCGCCAGCTGCTGCGCGACATCAACGAGCTGGGCCTGCCGGCCGGCACCGAATACCTGGACGTGATCAGCCCGCAATACATCGCCGACCTGATCAGCTGGGGCGCGATCGGCGCCCGCACCACCGAATCGCAGGTGCACCGTGAGCTGGCCTCCGGCCTGTCGTGCCCGGTCGGCTTCAAGAACGGCACCGACGGCAACGTCAAGATCGCGGTCGAGGCGATCAAGGCCGCCTCGCAGCCGCACCACTTCTTGTCGGTGACCAAGGGCGGCCACTCGGCCATCGTGTCCACCAACGGCAACGAGGATTGCCACATCATCCTGCGCGGCGGCAAGGCCCCCAACTACGACGCGGCCAGCGTCGACGAAGCCTGCAAGGCCATCGCGGCCCAGGGCCTGGCGGCGCGCCTGATGATCGACGCTTCGCACGCCAACAGCTCGAAGAAGCCGGAGAACCAAGTGCCGGTGTGCGCCGACATCGGCCGCCAGGTGGCGGGCGGCGACAACCGCATCGTCGGCGTGATGGTGGAATCGCACCTGGTGGCGGGTCGCCAGGACCTGGTGCCCGGCAAGGAACTGACCTACGGCCAGTCGGTCACCGACGGTTGCATCGACTGGGATAGCAGCGTGCAAGTGCTGCAGGACCTGGCCGCCGCCGTGCGCCAGCGCCGTCTTGCCACCCAGGCGGCGGAGGCCGCTTCCAAGTAACAAAACGTAGCGCCGTTACACTCCAGATACAAAGGGACCCAATTGCCATATGGGTCCCTTTGTTTTTGCGGATTGCTAGCAATACTGTTGTAAGAACCACGAATGTGACACGAGTTCGATTGACGTTGACTTCCTCGCATGTTTTTATGTAAAGCACGGACGGTGTCCCGGAACACCTTCCTGCGTTAGCTCACCAGTCCCATCCAAAACTTGCGACCTGTTGCCATCCCGGCGGCGGGCGTCGGACCGGTGCATCCAAAAATAATAGCGGAGGTTAGTCATGATTCAAGAAACAGTGTTGGCGCGTTCCCTGCGGTTGATGTTCTCGGGCGGCGCCCTGGCCGGACTGGGCCTGCTGGCCCTGCCGGCGATGGCGCAGGACGCGCCGGCCAGCGGCCAGGCCGCGCAGCCGATGCAGCGCGTCGAGATCACCGGCTCGGCCATCAAGCGCATCGCCAAGGAGGGCGCGCTGCCGGTGCAAGTGCTGACCAGCGCCGACATCAAGCAGAGCGGTGCCACCTCGGCGACCGATTTGATCCAGATGCTGCCGTCGATGCAGGGCTTCGTGCCGGCGTCCAGCTCGGTCAACGGCGGCGGCGCCGGCGTCACCACGGCCTCGCTGCACTCGCTGCCGTCGAAGTACACACTGGTGCTGCTGGACGGCCAGCGTCTCGCGCCCAGCCTGCTGGGCACCGGGCAGGGTGGCGGCTACGCCGTCAACATCGAGAGCATTCCGCTGGAGGCGGTGGAACGGGTCGAGATCCTCGGCGACGGCGCCTCGGCGCTGTACGGCTCGGACGCGATCGCCGGCGTGGTCAACTTCATCCTGAAAAAGAACCTGACCAAGGGCGAGGCCTACGCCACCTACGGCCAGCCGCGCAAGTCAGGCGGGCGCTGGTCCAGCGCCGGCCTGACCAAGGGCTGGGGCGACCTCGACACCGACAAGTTCAACATCCTGTTCTCGTACAGCCACGACGAGCAGCAGCGCCTCACCGCGCTGCAGCGCGACTTCTCGGCGCAGGGCGCCTTCTTCAAGTTCGGCAGCGGCGGCAAGCAGTACTGGTTCGACCAGCGCACCGGCAACACCGAGCCGGCCAACATCACCTTCAACGTGCGGCCGCGCGGCTCGGCCGATACGGTCGAGACCAGCGGCGTGGCGATCAATCCCTACCTGGCCGCGCGCGGCAATTGCGGCAGCCCGCTGGCCGGCCCGCTGGGCGCGCAGTGCCGCTTCAACTACGGCGCCACCGTCGAGGACGTACCCGGCTCGCGGCGCGACAGCGGGCTGTTGAAAGGCACCTGGCAGCTCAACGAGGACACCAAGCTGTGGGGCGAACTGGTGCTGTCGAGCTATTCGATGACGGCGCAGTACGCGCCGTCCGCGCAACCGATGGGCATCAATTCCACCGACCGCTTCCCGCAGCTGTACCAGCGCTACATCCAGCCCTACCTGGACGCCAACAACCTGGAGAACCCGACCGGCGACGCCACGCTGGGCTACCGCTCGGTGCTGATCGGCGGCCGCGCCGACGAGTACATCACCGATGCCCGCCACTTCGCGCTCGGCATCGACGGTAACGCCTGGGGCTGGAACTACAACGCCAGCCTGATCCTGTCGCAAAACAAGATCAAGGACAACGCCGCCGGCGGCTACTCGGACTTCGACAAGCTCAACGCGCTGGTGGCGTCGGGCGTCTACGATCCGGTGATGGGCACCGGCGCCGACCAGCTGCGCGGCGCGCTGGTCAACGGCACCACCTTCTCGACCAACACCTCCAAGCTGAACACGCTGCACGCGGGCGCGCAGCACGACCTGTTCAGCCTGCCGGGCGGCACCTCGATCGTCTCGCTGGGCGGCGACTATTCCAAGACCCGCTACCAGATCGCCTACCATCCGACCATCCTGGCCAACTCCGGCTACGTCAGCCAGCCGGCCTCGGCCAACTACCCGGTGGGCGGCAACTACGGCCAGGTGCCGTTCGACGCCCGCCGCGACAACTGGGGCGTCTACGGCGAGGTGCTGCTGCCGCTGGCCAAGACCTTCGAAGCCACCGTCTCGGGCCGCTACGACAGCTACGACAAGACCCACAGCGAGTACATCTTCGCCAAGCTGGCCGACGCCAGCGGCCTGCGGCCGCGGCTGCCGTCCGGCGAGGTCGGCAACTCCTTCAGCGCCGGCACCTACAAGGTCAGCGCGCGCTGGACCCCGGTCGAGACGCTGCTGCTGCGCGCCGCCTACGGCACCGGCTTCAAGACGCCCAACATCAGCGACATCGCCGGCGCGCCGACCTTCTACGGCAGCACCGCCGGCAGCTACGCCTGCCCGTTCCCCGGCTCGCCGGGCTGCCAGGTGGGCCAGGCCCAGTATGACCTGCTGACCGGCCCGAACGGCGCCAGCGGCAGCGAGGGCTTGCAGCCGGAAAAATCCAAGCAGTGGACGCTGGGCGGCCGCATCGAGGCGCTGCGCGGCCTGTCGCTGGGGCTGGACTTGTGGAATGTGCAGATCCGCAACCAGGTGCTGTCGGCCGGCGTGCCGGAGCAGGTCGGCTTCGCCAACCCGCAGCAGTACCAGCGCCTGTTCGTCAATCCGTATCCTGATCCGGCCGGCTACACGACGATCGGCTACCTGCAGGCGCCGATCAACGGCGGCGTCGCCAACTACCGCGGCGTGGACTGGGACTTCAGCTACCGCAACAAGTCGCCGTTCGGCGACTGGAAGGCGGCCTGGACCGGCACGTACATGATCAAGCAGAACTACACCACCCAGGCCGGCGGCGACATCAACTCCGACCTGGGCCGCTTCGGCCCGGACAACGGCGTGGTGTTCCGTGTACAAAGCAACCTGGCGCTGAGCCTGACCAACGGCAAGCTCACCAACACGCTGACGGCGCACTACAAGTCGGGCTACCACGACCAGGCCTATCCGGCGGACACGGCCATTTTCGCCGTCAACCCGGACGGCAGCGTGGGCGAGCCGGTGGCCTTCGACGGCCTGTGGACGCCGTCGTACACCACCTTCGACTGGCAGGGCAAGTATGACTTCGGCCGCTTCTCGCTGACCGCGGGCATCAAGAACCTGTTCGACCGCAATCCGCCGCTGACCCTGCAGAACGCCGGTGGCGGCAACCAGCTCGGCTACGACGGACGCTACACCGATCCGGCCGGGCGCTCGTTCTACCTGACCGGCAACTACAAGTTCTGACGCCCCAAAGAAAAACCCCCGGCGCAGGCCGGGGGCTCAGGATTGCAGCTAAGGCTTAGAACTTGTACGAAGCGTTCACGTAGAAAGTACGGCCCAGTGGATCGGTATAGCGGCCGTCGTAGCCCACCTGGTTGCCGCCGCCCGAGTTACGCACGGACAGTGGAGGGTCCTGGTCCAGCAGGTTCTTGATGCCGGCGGTCAGGGTCAGGTTCTTGATGTAGTCGGCCTTGATCTGGTAGTCGACCGTGGTGTACGACTTGACGTCGCGTACCATGGCGGACGGGGCGCCGATGCTGCCATCGTCCTTGACCACGCGCACTGCAGCGTCATCCTCGGTCAACGGCTTGTCGTGGTAGCCGCTGCGGTAGTTGACGGTCAGCGAGTTGGTCATCTTGTCCGACGATTTCAGCGAGAACACCACCTTCGAGATCACGCGGAACACCACGTCGTCGTAGGAGTTGAAGCGGCCGATGCCTTTCTCCACCCCCAGGCTTTGACCGGTGCTCGGGTCCGGCACGTCCTGTTCAGCCTTGAGCATGTAGGTACCGGTCCAGTTCACGCTGGCCTTGCCGATCGGCGTGGCCGAGCGGAAGGTGGTGTCCCAGTCCAGGCCGCGGAAGTGCGACGTCGCCAGGTTCAGCGGTTTGCGGATCGCCACCAGCACATTGCTCTTCTGGATAGGGTCGGCGTACACGGCGATGTACTGGTTGGCCAGCACCGGCATGGTGTACAGCTGGTCCTGCGAGTAGGTGCGGATCTGGTTCTTCAGCTTGACGTCCCACATGTCCAGGCCGAACGACAGCATGGTGTTCGGTTCCAGGCGGAAGCCCAGCGTGGCCTGCTTGGATTCCTCCGCCTTCAGCGCGCCGGCGCCGGTGGCCGGATTGCCCACGTCGAGCAGCGCGTATTCCGACGAGCCGGGACGGCAGTACTTGGAGCGCGGATCGGTCGGGGCCGTGATCGGGCAAGGGAAGGGGTTCGACGAGCCGGCGTTCTTCAGCGGATCGGCGATGTTGTTCATCGTCGGCGCCTTGAAGCCGGTGCCGTACGAGCTGCGCAGCAGCAGTTGCTGGGTCGGGGTGTAGCGCACCGACAGCTTGTAGGTGGCCTTGGCCACATCCTCGCCGACCTTGCCCGATGGCGAAGCCTTGCCGGCGGTGTCATAGCTGACGTTTTTCTTGTCGACGGCGGCGTAGCTGTCGTAACGCACGGCGGCGGTGGCTTCCAGGTTCTTGGCGACCGGCATCAGCAGCTCGCCGAACGCGCCCCAGTTGGTGCGGCTGGCGTCAAGCGCCTGGGCGCCGGTGCCGCCGCCGATTTCCACGTCGGTCCAGCCTGGATTGCCGGGGCCGGGGCCCATGGCGATCTGCGATGGCGTGTCCTGGTAGGTCTGCTTGGTGAAGTCCGCGCCCACGCCCAGCGAGGCGGCGCCGCCCGGCAGGTCGAACACTTCGCGCGACGCGTGCGCGCCGATCACGTCGATCTTGGATTTGGTCACGTCCAGCTGCTGGTGCAGCACGGCCGGCGCCAGCACCGCGGCGGCGCCGCTGTTGGAGACGAAGGGATTGTAGGCGCCGGTGCGGACCAGCTCCTCGAACTTGTTGCCGCTCATGTAGCCGGCCAGCGCCTGGTCGGTCTGCTTGTTCTGGGAGTGGGTGTAGGTCGCGCCCATGTCCCAACCGGCGTACGAGCTGTCGACGCCCAGCACGAAGTGGGCCGCGTCGGTGCGGTATTCGTCGGTGCGGCCGCCGGCGTCGGCGCCGCGGTAGTTCCACAGCACGTCGGTGACGTCGGCCGGATTGATCTTCTGGCTCGCCAGCAGCGGCACGATGGTCGAGTTGTAGGCGCCGATGTAGTTCTGGTTGACGGTCTTGACGTGGGTGTCCGGATCGGTGGTGAACACGGTCAGCGGCTGGGCGGCCGGCGCGTAGCGCGCGGTGCTGGCGAACTTCGACAGCACCAGTTCGCTGAACACGGTGGTTTCTTTACCGAGGCGCAGCTTGCCCGATGCGAACAGGCTGTCGCGCTTCAGTTCCGGCAGCAGCTGCACGGTGGCGGGGAAGTCGAAACGGCAGGCGCCGTTGCGCGGGAAGGTGTTGGGCTGGGTGCAGGAACCCTTGGTCAGCAGGTCGGTGTTGAGCACGACATCGTCTTTGGCGGTCTGCACCTCGACGTTGGCCGGGGTCGAGTTGATACTGGTTTGCCAGGTCGCGTACTGCTTGCCGTTTTCAGTGAAGCGGCGCGCGCCGGTCTTGGCGAAGTCGCGCTGGCTGGCGTTCAGTTCCTTCTGCTCGTCGTGGCTGTAGGCCAGCAGCACGTTGTAGCCGTCGGTTTCCAGGTCGCCGAAACCCTTGGTGATCGAGATGTTGCCGCTCTTGCCGCCCGCTTTCTGCGGGATGTCGAAGGTGCCTTCGATGGTCAGGTCGCGCACGTTCTTTTTCAGGATGAAGTTGACCACGCCGGCGATCGCGTCCGAGCCGTACAGGGTCGAGGCGCCGTCGGTCAGGATCTCGACGCGCTCGACGGCTGACAGCGGAATGCTGGCCAGGTTGACCGCGCTGCCGGTGCCGTAAGGCGCCATGCGGCGGCCGTTGAGCAGCACCAGCGTGTACTGGGTGCCGATGGCGTGGATCGACGCGGTCTGCACGCCGGCGCCGCCGCCGTTGATCGAGGTCGACGAGGTGATGAAGCCCTGCATCGACGGCAGCTGCGCCACCAGGTCGGCCACGTTGTTGGCGCCGCTTTGCTCGATGTCCGCGCGGGTCAGCGTCTGGACCGGCAGCGAACCTTCCTTGGCAATGCGTTTGATCGACGAACCGGTGATCTCGACGCGGGCGACGTTGTTGGCGTCGCTCGTTTGCGCGACCGCCGCATGCATCCCCAGGGCCAGGCCGCTGGCACACAACAGACGCACGGACCGCGCCAATACTGTTTCAACCATCATTATCTTTCTCTCCCATGTAAAAACGATAAACCCCAGAGGTCTTCTGAATCTTGTGAAAAGAATCATGTATTCTTCACCGCTTCATCAGAGCATCCGCCCGTATTTACTGTCAATGATGGAAACATTTATTAATGGACAAAAAGACGCCGCCGCCCGCGCCGGCGGATTGGCATCAATTTCAAGCGAAATGCGCTCTAATTTGGTGCATTTGGTGTTGCAATGTACAAAAGGTTGTTTATTTTGTAAAAAGAAGGGAAAGTATGGCGTGGCCGTCGTCGGTGTGCAACACGTTGGTGCACGCGCGGCGTCGTGAACCTGGTTTAGGTGCGATACAAAACGTTACATTAATGCGACAGTCAAGGCCGCCATCAACGCAAAAAGCCCCGTCTTCCGAAAAAGACGGGGCTGCAAGGTCATCGGCCGGGCGCCGATGGTCCGGGGCTTAGAACTTGTATGCTGCGGTCAGGTAGAAGGTGCGGCCCAGCGGATCGGCGTAGCGGCCGTCGTAGCCCACCTGGTTGCCGCCGCCCGAGTTACGCACCGAGAACGGTGGGTCCTGGTCCAGCAGGTTCTTGATGCCGGCGGTCAGGGTCAGGTTCTTGATGTAGTTGGCCTTGATCTGGTAGTCCACGGTGGTGTACGACTTGACGTCGCGCTCCATCGCCGCCACGCCGCCGATGCTGCCGTCGGCGTTGACCACGCGGACCGCTGCGTCGTCGGCGGTGAAGATCTTGTCGTGGTAGCCGGAACGGTAGTTCAGGGTCAGCGAGTTGGTCATCTTGTCGGAGGTCTTCAGCGCGAACACGACCTTGCTGATGACGCGGAACACCACGTCGTCGTAGGAATCGAAACGGCCGATCGATTTTTCCGTGCCGACGCCAGGAACGTCCTGCTCAGCCTTGAGCATGTAGGTACCGGTCCAGTTCACGCTGGCCTTGCCGATCGGCGTGGCGGCGCGGAAGGTGGTGTCCCAGTCCAGGCCGCGGAAGTGCGAGGAGGCCAGGTTCAGCGGTTTGCGCACGGCCACCAGCACATTGCTCTTCTGGATAGGGTCCGCATACACGGTGATGTACTGGTTCGCCAGCACCGGATTGGTGAACAGCTGGTCCTGCGAGAAGGTGCGGATCTGGTTCTTCAGCTTGACGTCCCACATGTCCAGGCCGAACGAGATCATGGTGCTTGGCTCCAGGCGGAAGCCAACGGTCGCTTGCTTGGACTCCTCGGCCTTCAGCGCGCCGTCGCCGGTGGCAGGGTTGCCGCTGTCGAGCAGGCCGTATTCCGATGCGCCCGGACGGCAGTAGACAGCACGCGGATCCGGTGCTTTGACCGGGCACGGGAAGTTGTTCGACGAGCCGGCGTTCTTCAACGGGTCGGCGATGTTGTTCATCGTCGGCGCCTTGAAGCCGGTGCCGTAGGAGCCGCGCAGCAGCAGCGCCTGGGTCGGCGTGTAACGCACGGCCAGCTTGTAGGTGGCCTTGGCCACGTCTTCGCCGACCTTGCCCGATGGCGAAGCCTTGCCGGAGGTGTCGTAGCTGACGTTTTTCTTGTCGACGGCGGCGTAGCTGTCGTAACGCACAGCGGCGGTCGCTTCCAGGTTCTTGGCGACCGGCATCAGCAACTCGGCGAAACTACCCCAGTTGTTGCGGCTGGCGTCGAGCGCCTGCGAGCCGGTGCCGCCGCCGATTTCCACGTCGGTCCAGCCTGGATTGCCTGGGCCGGGGCCCATGGCGATCTTCGATGGCGTGTCCTGGTAGGTCTGCTTGGTGAAGTCCGCGCCGACGCCCAAGGCTGCTGCGCCGCCCGGCAGGTTGAACACTTCACGCGAAGCGTGCGCGCTGACCACGTCGATCTTGGACTTGGTCACGTCCAGTTCCTGGCGCAGCACGGCCGGCGCCAGCAGCGCGGAGGCGCCGCTGGTGGAGACGAACGGGTTGTACGCGCCGGTGCGGACCAGTTCCTCGAACTTGTCGCCGCTCATGTAACCGGCCAGGGCGCGGTCGGTCTGCTTGTTTTGCGAATGGGTGAAGGCGCCGCCGACATCCCAGCCCGCGTACGAGCTGTCGATGCCGATCACGAAGTGGGCCGCGTCGGTGCGGTACTCGTCGGTACGGCCGCCGGCGTCGGCGCCGCGGTAGTACCACAGCGCGTCGGTGACGTCGTTCGGGTTGATCTTCTGGCCCGGCAGCAGCGGCACGACGCTCTTGTTGTAGGCGCCGATGTAGCTGTTGTTGATGGTCTTCACGCCCGTCACCGGATCGGTGCTGAACACGGTCAGCGGCTGGGCGGCCGGCGCGTAGCGCGCGGTGTTGGTGAACTTCGACAGCACCAGTTCGGTGAACACGGTGGTGTCCTGGCCGAGGCGCTTGGTGGCGGAGGCAAAGACGCTGTCGCGCTTCAGCTCAGGCAGCAGCTGGACCGTGGAAGCATAGTCGAAACGGCAGGCGCCGCTGCGCGAGAAGGTGTGCGGCTGGGTGCAGGAACCTTTGTTGAGCAGGTCGGTGTTGAGCACCACGTCGTCGTCGGCGGTCACCACTTCGACGTTGGCCGGGGTCGAGTTGATACTGGTTTGCCAGGTGGCGTACTGCTTGCCGTCCTTCGTGAACTTTTGCACGCCGGAGTTGGCGAAGTTGCGCTGGCTGGCGTTCAGTTCCTTCTGCTCGTCGTGGCTGTAGGCCAGCAGCACATTGTAGCCGTCCGCTTCCAGATCGCCGAAGCCTTTGGAGATGGCGATGTTGGTGCTCTTGCCGCCCGATTTCTGCGGCGCGTTGACGGTGCCTTCGATGGTCAGGTCGCGCTGGTTCTTTTTCAGGATGAAGTTGACCACGCCGGCGATCGCGTCCGAGCCGTACAGGGTCGAGGCGCCGTCGGTCAGGATCTCGACGCGTTCGACGGCCGACAATGGAATGCTGGCCAGGTTGACCGCGCTGCCGGTGCCGTAAGGCGCCATGCGGCGGCCATTGAGCAGCACCAGCGTGTACTGGGTGCCGATGGCGTGGATCGACGCGGTCTGCACGCCGCCGCCGCCGCCGTTGACCGAGGTCGACGAGGTGATGAAGCCCTGCATCGACGGCAGCTGCGCGACCAGGTCGGCCACGTTATTGGCGCCGCTTTGCTCGATGTCCGCGCGGGTCAGCGTCTGCACCGGCAGCGAACCTTCCTTGGCGATACGTTTGATCGACGAACCGGTGATCTCGACGCGGGCGACGTTGTCGCTGTCGCTCGTTTGCGCGAATGCGGCGTGCATCCCCAGGGCCAGGCCGCCGGCGCACAACAGGCGTACAGAGCGGGACAATACAGTTTCAACCATCATTATTTTCTTGCTCCCATTTGAAAACGGTAAACACAGGGGTGTGATTTGTTTTTTTTATCGGCGGTGTCTTGCCGCTTGAAAAAAACACCAACGTTCTTTTCATCTGGTCATCAGATCATTGGGCGACATTTACTGTCAACGGACAAGCTTTCATAGGGATATCTAATTGTTATTCTTTACGGGATAGCAACAATGCGCCAAAATAGGGGTGAAAAACGCTCTAATTTGGTGCATCCGGCAAAAAAATGAGGAATAACGTTGATTTATCATCAAAAAAGAATCGAATATCTGGTGATATCGTCGGTTAGCCGCAACAAGTTGGTGCGATGCAATTTTATGAACCTGTCTTCATGCCGACACGAAGCGTTACATTTATGCCACAAGCGCCCCCGTCACGGCCGCATCGAGGTTGCCTGCGAGTAAGTCGATGTTAGTTAATGGCTATCGGGCGATGATTCCGGCGGCGGAAAATTTGCTGTATTGTTCGAGCACTTACCAAGGGCTCGAGGACGTCTATGCAGCGCATCAAATTCGCCGCCGTCGTGGCCGCCGCGTGCTGGTCGCTGGCGGCACTG
Source organism: Duganella vulcania (assembly GCF_009857655.1). Classification (NCBI taxonomy): domain Bacteria; kingdom Pseudomonadati; phylum Pseudomonadota; class Betaproteobacteria; order Burkholderiales; family Oxalobacteraceae; genus Duganella; species Duganella vulcania. The sequence continues at coordinate 2,873 of NZ_WWCX01000040.1, read as the reverse complement.
GCGGCGGCGCCGGTCAAAACCCTGCGCTACATCCTGCCGGCCGCCGAGGCCAGCTTCGATCCGGCGCTGGGGCGGGACCTATATACCGGCCACATCACCGAAGCCATCTTCGAGACCCTGTACACCTACGATTACCTGGCGCGCCCGGTCAGGCTGGCGCCCGAGACGGCCGCCGCGCTGCCGGAAGTGTCGGCCGACGGCCGCAGCTATCTGATCCGCCTGAAGCCCGGCATCCACTTCACGCCCGATCCCGCGTTCGGCGGCAAGCCGCGCGAGCTGACCGTGGCCGATTACGTCTACTCATGGAAGCGGCTGTTCGACCCCAGGCTGGCCTCGCCCAACAGCTGGCTGTTGGAGGGCAAGGTCGTCGGCCTGGACGCGCTGGCCGAGCGGGCCAGGCAGACCGGCCATTTCGACTACGACGCCGACGTGCCCGGCCTGGAGCAGGTCGACCGCTACACGCTGCGCATCCACCTGACCCACACCGACTTCAGCCTGGGCATGATCCTGGCCTATGCACCGCTGGCGGCGGTGGCGCGCGAGGTGGTGGAGAAGTACGGCGACAGCAAGGGCGAGGTGGCCGGCCATCCGGTCGGCACCGGCGTCTACCGGCTGGGCCAGTGGATACGCGGCAGCCGAATTGTCCTCGAGGAAAACACCGGCCACCGCGCCGAAACCTGGGATTTCGCGCCCAGCGCCGAGGACCGCGCCGACGACGAGCGCATCGTGCGCCAGATGAAGGGCAAGAAGATCCCGCAGATCGGCCGCATCGAGATCAGCATCCAGCTGGAGGACCAGTCGCGCTGGCTGTCCTTCACCAGCGGCGAGGCCGACCTGTTCTGGCTGGACGGCCCGCTGGCGCCCAAGGGCCTGGTCGACGGCAAGCTGCGGCCGGAGCTGGCGGCGCGCGGCATCCAGCTGTCGCGCATCGTCGATCCGGTGCTGACCTATTACTACTGGAATATGCGCGACCCGGTGGTGGGCGGCTTCGGCAAGGAGAAGATCGCCCTGCGCCGCGCCATCGCCATGGCGCACGACGTCGACGAGGAAATCCGCCTGGTGCTCAACAGCGAGGGGCGGCGGCTGGTGTTCCCCATTCCGCCCGGCGTGGTCGGCCACGATCCGGATTACCAGGGCCTGCTGCGCTACGATCCGGTGCTGGCCAACCAGCTGCTGGACCGCTACGGTTATAAAAAGGGCGCCGACGGCTGGCGCACCCAGCCCGACGGCAAGCCGCTGCTGATCCGCTATACCTCGCGCAACGAGGCGGCCGGCGTGCTGATGGCCGAGCTGTGGCGCAAGACCTACAACCGGCTCGGCATCCGCATGGAAAACCAGCGCATGATCTTCAGCGACATCCAGCAGGCCGAGATGCTGTGCAAGCTGCAGACCCGCACCTACCAGTGGCTGGCCGACTATCCCGACGGCGACAACTTCATGCAGCTGTTCTACGGGAAGAACATCAACCAGAACAACAATGGCTGCTACCAGGACGCGCAGTTCGACCAGTGGTACGAAGCCAGCCACGGCATGCCGCCGGGCCCGCAGCGCGACGCGCTGTACCGCAAGATGGCGCGGCTGCTGGAAGTGCAGGCGGCGGCCATGCCGGCCTACTCGCGCTACCGCAGCATGCTGGCGCAACCGGGCGTGCTGGGGTATAAGAAGCATCCCATCCTGCATCAGGAATGGAAGTACATCGATATCGAGCGCAAGGACCACGAATGATTGCCTATGTAGTGCGCCGCCTGTGGCAGATGCTGCCGACCATGCTGGGCGTGGTGCTGCTGGTGTTCGTGCTGTTTAACTGGGTGGGCGGCGACCCGGCCTTCATCCTGGCCGGCAAGATGGCCAACGCCGAGAGCATCGCCAACATCCGCCGCCAGCTGGGCGTGGACCAGCCGTACTACGTGCAGCTTTGGATCTTCGTCAAGCAGATCGCCAGCTTCGACTTCGGCCTGAGCTGGGCGACCGGCGAGCCGGTGTCGCACATCATCGCCACGCGGCTGGGGCCGTCGCTGACGGTGCTGCTGCCGCTGACGCTGCTCGAGACGCTGCTGGGCATCGCGCTGGCGCTGGGCGTCGCCTTCGTGCGCGGCTCGCTGACCGACCGCGCGGTGATGATCGCCTGCACCGTCGGCATGTCGGTCAGCATCCTGGTGTACATCATCGTGTTTCAGTACGGGCTGGCGTACAAGCTGGGCCTGTTCCCGGTGCAGGGCTGGGGCGAGGGCTTTTGGGAGAACCTGCTGCGCTACGCCACCTTGCCCATCCTGATCGGCCTGGCCGTCTCGATCGCGCCGACCCTGCGGCTGTACCGCAGCTTCGTGCTGGACGAGGTCGGCCAGGACTACGTGCGCACCGCGCGCGCCAAGGGCCTGGGCGAGCGGCGCGTGATGTGGGTGCACGTGCTGCGCAACGCCGCCATCCCCATCATCACGCACGTCATGGCCAACCTGCCGGCGCTGTTGATCGGCGCCTTCCTGCTGGAGCGTTTCTTCGGCATCCCCGGCATCGGCCGCGAGGTGATCCTGGCGGTGGAGCGCAGCGACTTCCCGGTGATCAAGGCGATCACCGTCTACGTGGCGGCGGCCACCATGGTGTTCAACCTGCTCACGGACCTGATGTACCAGGCGGTCGATCCACGGGTGCAGCTGACATGACGGCCATCGTGCATAACGCCTCGCCCGGCTTGTGGCGCCTGGCCTGGCGGCGCCTGCGCGCCGACCGCGTGGCGATGGCGTCGCTGGCCGTGGTGGCGGCCTTCCTGCTGATGCTGGTGCTGTCGGCCAGCGGCTTGATCGTGGCCGATTGGGAGCGGGAGGTCGGCGTCAACTACGCGCCGCCCGGTTTTGCCGGCGCCGCGCCGGCGATGC